>JBPCNJ010000017.1:0-19873 GCA_051001375.1 Gemmatimonadaceae bacterium | reverse complement strand
TGGTGTTGCGGTGCGAGCGAGGCGCTGCCATCGCACTCAGACTGGGCTTCCCGCACGGTACCGCGGAAGCGGTTCGTCACCTGGACGAGCACTGGAACGGCTGCGGCCACCCAGCCAATCTGTCGGGGCCATCCATCCCGATCATGTCCCGGATCGCCAACCTTGCGCAGACGATCGAGGTATTCCATCGCGAAAAGGGGGTGCGCGCGGCGCGGCGCGTACTGAAAAAACGGCGCGGTACCTGGTTTGATCCGGCGCTGGTCGACCTGGCGTTGGCATGGCGCAATGACGATGGCTGGTGGGAGCGGCTGGCGCATGGTGACATGATGGCCGAAGTCGTCGCGGAAGAGCCACCGGCCCACATACGGATGGTCTCGGATGACGACATCGATGTCATTGCGCGCGTCTTCGCCGACATCATCGACGCCAAGTCACCGTACACCTACTCGCACTCGCGCAACGTCGCCGCTTACGCTGTCGGCATTGCTCGGCAGCTACGCCTCGACGCGGCCGCGCAGCGCCGCGTGTATCGCGCTGGCCTGCTGCACGATATCGGCAAGCTCGGCGTCTCCAACAACATCCTGGATAAGCCGGGCAAGCTGGACGCCGGAGAGCGTGTCACGGTTGAGCGGCACCCGTTCTTCACATGGGAAATTCTCTCTCACGTGGCCGCGTTCCGCGACTTTGCCTGGCCGGCATCGCTGCACCATGAGCGTCTGGACGGAAGTGGCTATCCGTGGCATCTGAGCGGCAACAGGCTGGACATGACGGCGCGAATTCTCGCCGTCGCCGACGTGTACGAGGCGCTCACCGCCGACAGGCCCTACCGTGGCGGGATGCCCTGGGAAGAATCTTTCGCGATCCTGTGGCGCGGGCGCGGCAGCCACTTCGACCCCGCGGTTCTCGACGCGCTGGCCGCGTGCCACGCGTCGCAGACGGACATGACGCTGCTGGCGCCACTCGCGGCAGCGTAAAGGGTCGGCTCCAGGCATGTCCACTGCGTCACCTTTCACCCGCCGGTACTATCCCGTGGCCGCGCTCTGCCCGCTGGATCAACGACCGCCGGTAAGTGATGCGGAGTCGCCGCACACCGTGCTGGCGTTGGGCGGGGGAGGGATGAAGGGCATGGCCCATGTTGGTGCGATCAGAGCGTTGCAGGCGGCGGGCATCGCGATCGACGCCGTGGTCGGAACCAGCATCGGTGCGTTGATTGGCGCGCGCTTCGCCATGGGTTCGCCACTCAGTGAGTTGGAGGCGGAGGCGCTGGCGGTGACCGAGTCGGCGGTTCTGCGCCGGAACGTCCGAGCTTTCTTACTCGGGGGTGTTGCTCAAACGGGACTCTATGATGGCGAGCACTACCGCCGCCTGGTGGGACGAGTGCTTGCCGCCGGTTCCTTTGCGTCTCTGAAGATTCCGCTACGGGTGAATGCCCTGTCGCTCTGTAAGGGAGAGGAGCGTTGGTTCGGTTGGGGCGCCGACCGTTCGCTCAACCTCGTTGACGCAGTCTACGCATCGGGCGCGTTGCCGCTCATCTTCCCGCCTCTGGAAACCGCCGATGGCGATATCCTGGTCGACGGCGGACTGCGCACCATGGTAGGAGTTGCAGATGCGGTGCGCTGGGGAGCTGAAAGGGTGATTGCCGTAGATGTCAGTGATCTGTTCGACCCGGAGGAAGCCGGTTGGCGTCGCATGGGTCTAGCCGGCATTCACGGCCGAGTTGTTCAGGTGCTTAGCGAGGCACAACGCGAAGCGATTCGAGGCGTGCGCGCCGTGCCAGTTCTACATATCCGCCCTGACGTCCAGGACATTTCAGCGTTCACATTCAGCGCCACGCCGCGGCTCCTCGAGGCCGGCGAAGCAGCTGCGCGATCCGCGCTTGTGTCGGCGGAAGCGGTCGCATTTCGCGCCGCCGTTCCGACGCGGCATCCGCGCGTTCGGCGTGCGCCACGGAGCGCCTGACTACCTCAGCGCCGTAGGGAGCCGAGCTTTTCCGCGGCGTTAGCAGCTCGATGTCCTAACGTGCGGGCTGTTGTCCATTTCCCTCCAAAGATCGTCACGGTCCTGTCGTGCGTTTCGATCCTCGCTCCACGCCGCTGCTCGTTCGGCGAGAAACCGGCATCTACGAGTGGGCGCACACCAGCAAAAGTGGTTTCGACGTCATTGTCCGCAATTGATTCCGCGAAAGACATGTTGTACGAAGACAGGAGATACTGGCGCTCCTCGGCGCTGCATTCGATCGGGTCGAGAAGAGATTGCCTGACTTCAGTCGTACCGATCAGGGTGCGACCGTGATAGGGCAGCGCGAACACAAGGCGATCATCATGTGGAATCTGCAGGGCGAACCCGGCACTCAGGGGACGGCCAACTACCAGATGTGATCCACGCACGAGATCGAGCCGCGTAGCGGATGCAATGTCGCTGTGTTCGAGGATCTGCTTCGCCCACGGGCCTGTCGCATTGACTACAACGTCAAAACGGTGCGATCCACGGCTGGACACGACCTCACCGTCAGTCGAGATGCGGGATACTTCTGTGTGTTCCGCTATCGTGACGCCCGCTCCACGCGCCTGGTCGGCGGCCCACAAGCCGAGCGCTGAATCGTCCATCTGCGCGTCGAAGTACGAGAACGCACCGCGCAATCCGTGGCGAGAGAGTCCCCGTGCAGCGGGAGGTAGATCGGACACTCGCCACCAGCGGTGCGCGCCAAGCGCTGCCTTGCCGGCGAGGCGATCGTACAGCGTGAGGCCAACCTCAAGCATGACCCGTCCGCGTGGCGAATGCTCGTAGATCGGGAAAAAGATCTCCACGACCGCTGTCAGGTGCGGCGCGTTCCTCAGCCACCAGGCGCGCTCGTGTAGCGCCTCGTACACCAGCCTGACGTCGCCCTGCTGCAGGTAGCGCAGGCCGCCGTGGAGCAGCTTGGTCGACGCACTGCTGGTGCCGCTCATAAGAGAATGGCGCTCCAGTAGCTGAACAGCGTGCCCGCGTCTGGCAAGCTCCCACGCGGTCATCACCCCGTTTATGCCCCCACCAACGATCGCTATCTGCATGGCGTCAGCAAATTAGGTGGTTACGGCGCCGTGCCCAAAATTTTCATGCCCAAAACTTTCTGCTGCGGACTTTGAACAGGTGTATTACATTGGTGCCGTGCTCGATGAGGCCACGATGACGCAGTTCCGTGCCGCAATCCGAGAGCGCGTCGCAGACCCATCCGGTCCTCGCGAGCCGCTCGCCAGGGCTATAGCCGCCATGGCCGCCGAGGCGCGTCGGAGCGGGGTGACGGCCGAGCAGCTGGTGATAAGCATCAAGCGCGAATGGGAGGGGATGCTCGACGCCGGAGTCGTTCAGTATGGCGCGGAGGGCGTCGCGCTGAGGGACTCCGTCGTGACCTCCGCAATCCGGGCGTACTACGTGCAATAGGACTGGGGACTCGGCACACGAGTCCCTGAGCTGATGACCGCTTCCGTAGGCGCGAAGAGAGCGGGGCCGGGGTAGCCCTCTTAACTTTCGCCGCGTGGCTCCTGCGACCCCCCCCCAGACTGATCGAAATCTCCTGAAGCGGTTCCTTAACTGGACCGGTTCGGATGAAGGCGCCGATGCTGCGCACCTGGTTGGCCCTATCGCCGGCGAGGTGCTCGGTGTGGACCGACTGGCTGAGCGCGCACGTGCGGTTGCGCGGCAGCAGAAGATCGCTCCGACCCCGAGCGTGCGGCGCCGCGGGCCCGGCCCGCTTCTGCGCCGGCTGGACGACACGCGACGAGTCCTGGCGGAAGTCCATCACGCGCTCGCCGGGGCGGCCTCCACGGGGGTGGACATCTCGTCCGCCGGCGAGTGGTTGATGGACAACTACTACATCGTGCAGGAGCACATGCGCGAAGTGCGTGTGGCGCTGCCGAGCAAGTACTACCAGGAGCTGCCGAAGCTCGCCGCGGGAAAGCTGGCGGGATATCCACGAGTGTACGAGTTAGGGATCGAGCTCATAGCGCACACTGAAGGACGGCTTGATCTGGACAACATCTCGCTGTTCACCGGCGAGTTTCAACGGGTTTCGGTGCTCAAGCTGGGCGAGCTGTGGGCCATTCCCACGATGCTGCGGCTCGGGCTCATAGAGAACATTCGTCGCATGGCGCTGCGCACGGCTGCGCGTCTTGCGGAAGTGCAGGCAGCTGACGTCTGGTCGCAGCGCCTGAGAGACGCGAGTCAGGACTCACAGGATTCGCACGAAGCGCTGTCGCGGGCGCTGTCCAGCTTTGTGGACGGTCACCCGCCACTCACGGCGACGTTTGTCGCGCGCCTGCTGGCGCAGATCCGGAGCTATCAGACCAACTTCACGCCGTTGGTGTGGCTGGAGCAGTGGATTGCGGAAGACGGGGGACTGAGCGCGGAAGAAGCGGTGACCCGGTCTAATCGGCGCATCGCGATCACGCAAGTCACGATCACGAACAGCATCCAGAGTCTGCGCATTATCGGGCGACTGGATTGGAACGAGTTCGTCGAGTCCCAGAGTGTTACCGAGAAGCTGCTCAGAAAGGATCCGGCCAATGTGTACGCCGACATGACCTTTGCTTCGCGCGACGACTATCGGCACGCGGCGGAGCGTCTGGCAAAGCGCTCGGATCGAGACGAGGAATCGGTCGCCAACGAGGTTCTGGCACTGGCGCGTGAGCACGTCCGCGACGGGCGCATGTCGCACGTCGGCTACTGGCTGGTTTCGCATGGACGAAGCGTTCTCGAAGAACGAATCGGGTATCGACCGGAGTTTGGCGAGCGCGCGTATCACTGGGCGACGCGGCATCCCAACGTCGTGTACTTCGGATCGATCGTGTTCTTCATGCTCATCGCGATGGCGGTCGTGTTCAACATGGTGCCGGTGGACACGGTGGGCCGTGCACTCGCGTTGATTCTGCTGCTGGTGATTCCCGCAAGCGAGGTTGGAGTCGCCGTTGTGAACAAGAGCGTTACCGCACTGCTTCCTCCACGCCTCATCCCGAAGATGGACTTTCGTGACAACGGAATTCCAGACACGTCGCTCACTGTCGTGGTGGTGCCAACGCTGTTTGGCACGGTGTCCGTGGTGCGTGAAGCGCTGGAGAATCTGGAAGTGCAGTACCTGGCGAATCCAGAGCCGAATCTGAACTTCGCCATTCTGAGCGACTTCACGGACGCGAAGACCGAGACGACGCCGGCCGACGCACAGATAATCGACGCGGTCGAGCGCGGCATCAACTGGCTGAACGACAAGTACAAGAAGCGCGGTGCTTCGGGTCCATTTCTCGCGCTTCACCGCGCGCGCAAGTGGAACGCGACGCAGGGAGTATGGATGGGGTGGGAACGCAAGCGTGGAAAGCTTTCGCAGTTCAACAGCTTTCTGCTGGGAACGGCGCCCGACACGTTTCCGGTTGTGGTCGGTGACGTGTCCCGCCTGCACGGCACGCGCTACGTCCTCACGCTGGATTCGGACACGGTGCTTCCGCGCGGCGTCGCCGCGCAGCTCGTGGGCGCGATGGCGCATCCACTCAACCGCGCTGAGTACGATGCGGAGGCGGGGCGTGTCACGCGCGGATATGGAATTCTACAGCCACGCGTGGGTGTCGCCCTCACCAGTGCGTACAGATCCAAGTTCGCCGCGATCCATTCCGGTCATCCGGGTGTGGACCCGTACACGACAGCCGTATCGGACGTGTATCAGGATCTGTACGGCGAGGGGAGCTTTACGGGGAAGGGCATCTATGACGTCAGGATATTCGAGGAGGCGACACGGGGACGCTTCCCGGAGAACACACTCTTAAGTCACGATCTGATCGAAGGGACGTACGCGCGCGCCGGCCTGGTGACGGACGTTGAGCTGTACGATGACTACCCCACGCGATATCTCACGTACACGCGCCGCAAGCACCGCTGGATACGGGGCGACTGGCAGATCGTGAGCTGGCTTGGAAGCACTGTGCCAGGGCCGGATGGCCCCGAGCTGAACGGGCTGTCCACGCTATCGCGCTGGAAGATCTTCGACAATTTGCGCAGGTCGCTGTTGGAGATATCGCAGCTTGTTCTGCTCGTTGCGGGGTGGTTCATCTTCAAGGGACCGGTGCTCGTGTGGACGGTGGTAGCGCTGCTACTCATCGCGTTCCCGTGGCTCTTTTCCATAGTGTGGGAGCTGGTGCACCCGCCTGTGGACCAATCATGGCGGGCGTACTACGCGGCGGTATTTCGCGATGCGGTGGCGAGCAGCGAGCAATTCGCGCTCGCGGTGACGTTCTGGCCGCACCAGGCGTGGGTATCCGCCGATGCAATTGTGCGTACCATCGCGCGCACCACTGTAACGCATCGCAATCTTCTGGAGTGGCAGACGGCATCGCAGGTGGAACGCGCGATGCGTTCCGGAGCCACCGATCGCGAGCTGTTCAGGCGCATGTGGCCGGCTGTGGTGTTCGGTGGTCTGGCCGCACTTGGCGGCATCCTGCTGGCGACGTTTGTGGACATGACGGGCTTCGACCGGTTCCTCACGGTCGTAGCGACTGTTCCTCTCGCGATTCTGTGGGTCGTGTCGCCGAGCATTGCCGGGGCGCTGTCGGCACCCGCGATTCCTGGCGAGCTAAGGCTATCAACAGCCGAGCGTGCACGCGCGCTTCGGTACGCGGGCCTGCACTGGGAGTTCTTCAACCAGTTCGTCAGTGAGAAGACCAGTTGGCTGGCGCCGGACAACTTCCAGGAGACCCCTGAGCCGGAAATAGCATACCGCACCTCGCCAACAAACATAGGCCTGCAGCTGCTGTCCACAGTGAGCGCCTCGGATCTGGGTTTCATCACTCGTCATGAGATGATCGAGCGGCTGGAGCGCGCGTTCCGTTCACTCGAGCGGATGCATCGCCACCGCGGGCACTTCTTCAACTGGTACGATCTCACCAATCTGCAAGTGCTGGAACCCGCTTACATCTCGACGGTGGACAGCGGCAACCTTGCGGGCCATTTCATCGCGCTCAAGCAGGCCTGCATCCAGATAATCCATGCAATGCAGCCGCGTACCACGGAGACGGAGATCGGTGGCAAGCCGCTGGGCGGCGGGATAGTCGCGGCCGCGCCGGGCGAGCGGATGCAGGGAACGGTGGCGCCCGGAGAGGACGTAGGTGACGAATGCGCTCGGCTGTGAGCAATCGCTGAGCGCGCGTTCACGTACGCAATGGAGATGGATTTCACATTTCTGTACGATGAAAAGCGCAAGCTCTTCTCCATTGGCTACCACACCACGGCGAGCACGTTCGACAATTCATATTACGACCTGCTCGCGTCCGAAGCGCGGCTTGCCTCGTTCGTGGCGATCGCAAAGGGTGATGTGCCGGTGGAGCACTGGTTTCACCTCGGGCGCTCGCTCACGTCCGATAAGGGAGTGCGCGCTCTCGCATCGTGGAGTGGGAGCATGTTCGAGTACCTCATGCCGGTGCTCGTCACGCAGTCGTACCCATTCACGTTGTTGGACCAGACGTATCACGGAGCGGTGCGGCGGCAGATTGGATATGGCATCGAGCGACACGTGCCGTGGGGCGTGTCGGAGTCGGCGTACAATGTGCGCGATCGGAATCAGACATATCAGTACCGCGCGTTCGGCGTCCCCGATCTCGCGCTCAAGCGCGGACTGAGCAAGGATCTGGTCGTCGCACCGTATGCGACGGTACTTGCGACAATGATCGAGCCCAAGCAGTCGCTGCGCAATCTGCAGACTCTCGAAGTCGATGGCGCGCTCGGCCCATATGGCTTTCGCGATGCTATCGATTATACGCGACCGGCGCCTGGGTCGAATCGCGCGGTGGTCGGCGCGTACATGGCGCACCACATCGGTATGAGTCTGGTGGCGCTCACGAACGTGCTACAGCGTCAGTCGTGGCAGCGGCGTTTCCACGCCGACCCGCTCGTGCGCTCCAACGAGCTCGTGTTGCAGGAGCGTATACCGCGCAGGCTTGTTATCCAGCGTACGGGAAACGAGGACGAGCCGCCTCCGATCGTTCCGGTTGAGACGGCCAAGCCCGCGGCTCGGGTAATGGACACGGCTTACACGCCGCAGCCGCGTATCGCGATCCTCGGGAACGTGCCATACACGACGTTCATATCCAACGCCGGCGGCGGCTACAGCCGGTACGGTGACATTGCGATAACGCGCTGGCGGCGTGACACCACGCGCGACAACCACGGCGAGTGGATCTACGTTCGCGACATCAGCACTGGACGGGTGTGGAGTGGCGCGCTTCAGCCCGTGGGAGTTGACGCGGATTGGTATCGCGTGTTGTTCGCCAGCGATCGTGTCGAGTTCCTGCGCCGCGACGGCGACATCGAAACAGAGATGGAGGTCGTTGTGTCGTCCGACGACGCGGCCGAGGTGCGACGCGTCACGATCACAAACCGCTCGAATGAAGTGCGCGAGATCGAGCTGACCAGTTACGCGGAGATCGTACTCCAGCCGCTCGCCAACGACCGACAGCATCCGGCGTTTGGGAACCTGTTTGTGGAAACGGAGTGGGTGCAGGAACACTCCGCGATTATCGCGACGCGCAGACCGCGCTCGAGCGACGAAAAGGTGTATTGGGGGGCGCACGTGGTAGCGACCGGCGCCGAGCGCATCGGTCCGGTGACATACGAGACCGATCGCGCGCGGTTCATCGGGCGCGGCAAGTCTGTGCGTCACCCGTCCGCGATGGATGCGGGTGGTACATTGTCCAACAGTACGGGCGCGCCTCTCGACCCGATCTTTTCGCTCCGGGTGAGAATCCGGGTCGAGCCGGGTAAGTCCGTTCCGGTGAGCTTCACGACACTGATTGCGGAGACGCACGAGCGCGCGGTGGAGTTGGCCGACCTGTACGACGATCCGTTCAGCGCCAAACGCGCACTGGATCTGAGCTGGGCACAGGCTCAGGCTGAACTTCGTGACCTTGGTATCGCGCCTACGGATGCCGCGCTGTACCAGCAGTTGGCGGGATACCTGATCTATCCACATCCGAGCCTGCGCCCGACCGATGTGGGCCAGCGCGGCAACACGCGTGGGCGGCAGGCACTGTGGGCGCTCGGAATATCCGGTGACAGCCCGATTCTGCTGGCAACCATCGAGTCGAATGACGGTATTCCGAGCATTCGGCAACTGCTTCAGGCGCACCACTACTGGCGGCTCAAGGGAGTGACGTCGGACATCGTGATCCTGAACGAGCATCCGCCGTCATATCTACAGGATCTGCACGACGCTGTCACGGCTACCGTGATGGCATCGAGCGAGGCGTCGCTGCTGGACAAGCCGGGCGGTGTCTTCATCCGCCGCTGCGATGTTCTATCCAGTGAAGATGTAACGCTGTTGCGGGCGATGGCGCGCGTGCACGTTGCGTGCGACGGTCTCGGACTCGGCGAGTTGCTGGACACGTCGGAGAATGAGAAGGAGTACGCCGGCCGACCCGATGCACCGGTTCAGCCCAGATACGCACGTCGCGTCGCGGGCACGACTACATCGACAAGTGGGTCGACTGCGGTCGATCCAGCTGTAGACACGGGGGCCCCTGTACCCGACGACTCACCGGCAACGAACGGATACGGTTTCTTCAACTATGCGGGCGAATACGAGCTGCGGCTCAACGGGAACGCACTTCCTCCAGCGCCATGGTCCAATGTGGTAGCGAACCCAGCGGGCGGATTCGTTGTCACCGAGAGCGGCAGCAGTTGTACCTGGTCGGAGAACAGCTTTTTCTATCGTCTGACGCCGTGGCACAACGACCCGGTTCGCGATCCCAACAGCGACTGCGTCTATATTCGCGACGACGAAACGGGCGACGTGTGGACGCCAACGCCAGCGCCGATTCGCGAGATGACGGAGTATGTTGTTAAGCACGGCACCGGATACTCGATATTCGAACATCAGCACGGTGACATCCACACGTCACTCAAGATGGCGATGGCGACGGATGATGCCGTAAAGATCACGACGCTCAACATCACCAACACCGGCCGCTCGCCCAAGCGGCTCACAGTCACCTGCTACGTCGAATGGGTGCTCGGGGTTTCGCGCGACCTGACGCAGCAACACATCCACACATCGTACGACGCCGATACGCGATCCATCTTCGGTCAGAATTTCTACGATCAGCAGTACGCCGACCAGATCGCGTTCCTGTCAATGAGTGGCGATGTGGCAAGCTACACAGCGGACAGGCGCGAGTTCATCGGGCGGAATGGAACTCCGGCCCGACCGGCGGCGCTATCGAAAGCGGCACTTGGTGAGTCGGTGGGCGAGGTAGTGGATCCATGCGGGGCGCTACAGAGATCCGTCACGCTGCATGCCGGGGAAACAGCTGAGATCGTGGTGCTGCTTGGCTCGAACAGGTCGGAGGACAGTGCGCGGACCATCATCAAGCGGTACCTGACAGTAGAGACCGCGAACGGCGAGGTCGCACGTGCTACCGAATCGTGGCGCTCACGGTTGTCCACCATCCAGGTGAACACACCGGACGAGAGCTTCAACCGAATCGAGAACGGCTGGGTGCTGTACCAGGCGCTGTCATGCCGCATGTGGGGACGGACCGCGCTGTACCAATCGAGCGGTGCATACGGCTTCCGCGACCAGTTGCAGGATTGCATGGCGTTCCTGTACACGGATCAGCCGGTGGCACGCGCGCACATCATCCGCTCCGCCGGACGACAGTTCGTGGAAGGCGACGTGCAGCACTGGTGGCATCCGCAGAGTGGGCGCGGCGTGCGCACCAGATTCTCTGACGATCTGGTATGGCTCCCGTTCGTGACGGCGCATTACATCGCCGTCACCGGTGATAGATCAATTTTGGATGAGAAGATGCCGTACATCACCATGCGTCAGCTCGCGCCCGGTGAGCAGGAGCTGTATGATCTTCCGCAACAGTCGGACGAGATCGGCACTGTTTACGATCACTGCATTCGCGCGTTGAGACACGCATCCACCTTCGGTCAGCACGACCTGCCATTGATCGGGAGTGGCGACTGGAACGATGGGTTCTCGCGTGTGGGTGTGGAAGGGAAGGGTGTGAGCGTGTGGCTTGCATGGTTCCTCATTACCACGCTCGAGCGCTTCGCGCTCATCAGTGCCAGCGTCGGGGATGTCGCCACACACGACGAGTTCAGGCAACTCGCCGCGCGATACCGGAACGCGATCGAGACCAACGCGTGGGACGGTGAGTGGTACACACGCGCGTACTATGACGATGGCTATCCACTCGGATCGTCCAAGAGCGATGAAGCCAAGATCGATTCCATTGCGCAGAGCTGGAGTCTTATATCCGGCGCTGGTGACCCCGAGCGCTCGAAGATGGCGATGAGCTCGCTCGAGAAGAACCTGGTGCGCAACGATGCCCGTCTCATCATGTTGCTGACGCCGCCATTCAATAAATCGCCGCACGATCCCGGGTACATCAAGGGATATCTGCCGGGTGTACGTGAGAACGGCGCGCAGTACACGCATGCCGCGACGTGGGCGGTATGGGCGACGGTTCTGGCCGGGCGTGGAACGCGGGCATTCGAGCTGTTCCAGATGCTCAACCCGCTAACGCACAGCGTCACCAGGGAAGATGTGGAACGGTACAAGGTCGAGCCGTACGTCGTCGTCGCTGACATCTATACCGCGGACCAGCACCTTGGACGCGGCGGGTGGACATGGTACACGGGGAGCGCGAGCTGGGTGTACCGCACCGGACTGGAAGCGATCCTGGGATTCACAAAGCTAGGCGACACGCTGACCATGATCCCGTGCATTCCAGCGGCGTGGGACGGCTACACCATTACGTACAAGTACAAGTCGGCGACGTATGTGGTTGAGGTAAAGAATCCGTCACATGTTGAGCGCGGTGTGAAGTCGGTGACTGAGGACGGCAGCGTCCTGGCGGACGGGGTTGTCCATTTGGTCGATGACGGTAAGAGTCATGCAGTACTCGTGATCATGGGGCCGACAGAGGAGAGGCAATGATCTTCAAACGTGACAACGCCGGAAGCAATAACTCGGACCAGCTTGCCGACTATTTGCGCGAGTCCGCGCACCCACTCGAGACGGCGGACGATCTCGACCCGCTGCTCGACGCGATAGGGGACGCGCGATACGTGCTACTTGGCGAGGCTTCCCACGGAACGCACGAGTTCTACACCTGGCGCGCGGAGCTGTCCAAGCGGTTAATTCGTGAGAAGCAGTTCTCGTTCATCGGTGTGGAAGGGGATTGGCCGGACTGCTACCGCGTCAATCGTTTCGTCAAAGGTTACGCCGATTCGGGCGAGAGCGCCGAGGAGGTACTGCACGCCTTTGATCGGTGGCCGACGTGGATGTGGGCCAACCGAGAAGTGGTGGAGCTGGCGGAATGGTTGCGCGATCACAATCGGCATCTACCGGCCGAGCAGCAGGCGGGGTTTTACGGTCTGGACGTGTATTCGCTGTGGCAATCCATGGCGGCCGTGGTCGACTACCTGGAAAAGATCGATCCTAACTTCGCGCGTGTAGCACGCCGGGCGTACACGTGCTTCGAGCCGTACTACGAAGATGAGCACGCATACGCCAGGGCGACAGCCCTGGTACCAACGTCGTGCGAGGACGAGGCGATCGCGGTCCTATGCACGCTCAGGGCCAAGGCGCCCGAGTATCGGGAGGATGGACCGGAGGCGTATTTCAACGCCGAGCAGAATGCGCTCGTCGCACGCGGCGCCGAGCTGTATTACCGAACGATGGTCCGCGGCGGCCCGACCTCGTGGAACGTGCGCGATCATCACATGGTGGACACCCTGGACCGGTTGACGGCGCACCACGGACCCCGCGCCAAGGCGATCGTGTGGGAGCACAACACGCACATCGGAGACGCGCGCTTCACGGACATGGCGCGCGCCGGGATGGTGAACGTGGGCCAGCTGGTGCGCCAGGGACACGGGGAGAGCGCAAACGACCGCGATGGCGTGGTGCTGGTGGGTTTCGGCACGCATCGTGGCAGCGTCATCGCGGGCGAGGAATGGGGTGAGCCAATGCAGCGAATGCGCGTTCCGAGCGCACGCGCCGGCAGCGTGGAGGAGCTACTGCATCGCGCCGGGAATGGAGCCAACATGCTGCTCACGTTTGACGGAGCGGATGACGGCGGCATTCCAAACTTCGACGCTCCGCTGGACAATCGCGCCATTGGAGTAGTGTACGACCCGCGCGCGGAGCGATACGGGAATTACGTACCGACCATTGTGCCGCGCCGGTACGATGCATTCCTGTTTATCGACGAGACGCGCGCACTGGACCCGCTGCACATGCCCGTGGAAGTGGGCCGCGAACCGCCGGAGACGTACCCGAGCGGTATGTAGGCCGGTACGATTGTAGCCGGCAGCTAGCCGGCAGCTAGCCGGCAGCTAGCCTCAGGGCCTGTCGTCGCGACCGTGTGCGTGCGCAGGTGGCGATGTGGCCTCGACCGCGGTGAAGTTGTCCAGGATCTTGTACGTGTGCGATGCGTTGGCAGGAACCGCCCACGAGTCGCCGGCGTTGAGCACGACCATCTGGCCTTCGCTGTGCAGTTCGGCGCGACCGCGGATTACGTAGCCCACGGTTTCGTAATCGCGCTTTGCCGTAGGCTTCGGCTCGCCCGGTGGCTCGTCTTCCCAGAGGCGCATGGCGATGCGTTTGCCAGAAGCGAGATACTTCTGACCTTCCGGCCCAGTTGGCGATTGGCTGGAATCAATCTTTGTCACCGTCGTGTCCGCCATTCATAGCTCCTGCGCTCAGCGCTGGTAACGTCTGTTGTGTATTGCGTGTACTTCGCGGTCATCTCTACGCGTGGCCACAGGCGTTCTTCACGCGGAGACTGTCGGCAGGCATGTAGATGGCGACCGATCTGCCGGTCCGCTCAGCATCGTCGGCGCCGAGGGCCGCGCCGATAACCTTCATCGGCGAAGCCTTGACGCGGAGAGAGTTGACGACGATGGCGTTGCCACCTTGCTCGCCGGCGCGCTTGCGCATCGCGAGGAGCGCGTCCCCCTTACCGTTGTACACCGAGTTCCCCTGGGAGGAGATAAACGCGACTTCGTAGTAGTCGTACGGGACCCTGCTGAAATTGTCGAACTGGGCGACACCATTGACGCAGACAGGATCGAAGCTGCGGTTGGCTGGAGTCGGCTGCACGGTCGTGCGTGTACCGCAAGCGCCTAGCGTGGTCGCACAGGCGCAGGCGATAAAACGTGCATATCTGGTGTTGACCATTACTGATCCTCCAGTGGGAAGTATGTGCGCTCTTACCAGAGGCAATGCGCGTGCCCGTTGAGTTGGCGTGACGGGAGGAATCAGCCGCGAGGCGGATTGTCAGCCGGTATCGGGACCTGCTCCAGGTTCGCGATCGCGGGGCCGTTCACCACCTTTCCGAATCGGTCGAAGCGCGAGCCGTGGCAGGGGCAATCCCAACTCTTCTCCGTTTCGTTCCAGTCCACGATGCAGTACAGATGAGTGCACACCGCTGAACATGCGGAAACACTGCCCCCCTCATCCTTGTACACGGCAATTTTGTGCATGCCGCGTCGGATGACCGCGCCCGAGTCAGGCGCGATGTCCTCCACATTTCCAACGTCGCCCCCCGTCAGCCAGCTCCTGTACTGCTCGGCGACGTTGAAGTTTTCCTTGGCGTACTCGGGCGCGGAACGGAAGCTGATGCGACTTGGGTCGTACAGCTTGGTCCAGGGATTCTCTCGGCCCATGATGAGATCGGTGAGAAGAATTCCAGCGATGGTGCCGTGCGTCATGCCGTTGCCGGAGTCACCGGTGGCAATGTAGATGTGCTCGTCACTGCCCGGGTTCTTGCCAATGAAAGCCATCGCATCAACCGGCTCCATGACCTGTCCGGACCAGCGATACACCACTTCCTGAGCCATGGGAAAGCGCTCGCGCGTCCACTGTTCCAGAAATCGAAAGTGGTCATTGGTGCTATCACCCTGACCCGTCTTATGGTCCTCACCACCGACGATGAGCACGTCGTAATCAGCGCCAGCCTTGTCCGCGCTCTGGACCCGAACGTAGTGATACGGGTCGAGCGTGTCCCACAGCAGCATGCGTGGGACTGAGCTCTTGGGGATGCGCACTCCGATGACGTACGTGCGATACGCCGCCTGTTTGGTGTGCATCACCATCCAATCGTTGACGGGCGTATTGGTGGCGACGACGATGTCATCGGCCAGGATGGTGTGACCGCGGGCAGTCATCACTTTGGCCGGCTCTCCGTCCTCGATTGTCTTCGCCTTGGTGTTGCAATAGATGCGCCCCCCGTCGCGCACGACGGCGCGGGCTAGACCGCTGATGTACTTGAGTGGATGAAACTGCGCCTGCCGAGGAAATCTGAGCGCCAGCCCGGTGTTGAACGCGTCCAGCGGGGCGCGCTGGAACAGCCCCGTGTCGGTGAGACCGCATTGATGCGTCGCATCGAGCTCGCGATCGAGCTCCGATCGATCGCCACCTGGCGGCAGGAAGAGGAACCCGTCCAGCCGCTCGAACTCGCAGTCGATGTCCTCCTGCGCCGCGATAGCTTCGATGCGCTGGATGGCGGCCGTGTGCGATTCTGCGGCGTGATGCGAGCCCTGATCTCCGAAGAGCTTCATGATCTCGTAATAGCGATCGTCCAGCGCGTTGCGCAGATGCGAGGTGGTGCGTCCAGTTTCTCCGCCGCCGATCCCGCCGTCATCGATCACGACGACCGCCTTACCGGCCCGGCCGAGCAGGTACGCAGTCGTCATCCCCGCAATGCCGGCGCCAACGATGCACACGTTGGCTCGGGTATCGGTCGTGAGTGGCGGGAAGTTGGGCGTGTCGGCCGTATCCATCCAGATGGATTCGGTGGCGCCTGAATCGGAGTGCATGCGTGCTCGCGTTGGGGTGAGATTAGCTTTCCAAGGCATTCGGTATGCCATCCTATCCGACACTCTCCATGCCGAAACACACCCCGCAGCATACGTCGCCCCCAAATCCTCCCGTCGTCCCTCCTGCTGTCGCGTCAGCCCATACCGGTGACTCCTGTCATTCCGGCGATCAGGTCTGGGTGATCGACACGATCGAACAGGGAACTGCTTCCGTCGAAGTGGATGGCCGTGGCGGCGTCAACGTTCCCGCATGGGTGCTCCCGCGTGATGCTCACGAGGGCGATGTTTTTCGCGTCACAATCGCGCATGACGCCGCCGAGCAGACGAGGCGACTGGAGCGATCCCAGCAACAGGTCGAACAGCTCGCGGTGAAGTCAAAGGCCGATCCGGGTGGGGACATCGCGCTCTAGCCCGTTGCGGATGAACTTGCACCCACACCGAGCTCGGCGTCAGTTACACGCGCCCTGACGCGATTTCCGGTCGCTCGGGCCGTTCAGGTCCTCGCCCGGTCGGGAAGGCGTAATTGTATAGCCGCCGCCCGGAGTGCCAGGTGATCTGATGGTGATGGTACCATTCTCATCAGTACGGTACCATGGTATTCCGGCGGCGAGATACTCCGCCTTGGCCTGTTCGTGCATGTGGCCGTAATCGTTGTGCGCTCCTACCGACACTACCGCCCACGAAGGATGAATCTCCTGCAGATAGTGCGGTGTTACGCCGTTGCAACTGCCGTGGTGGTCGGCCTTCAGAACATTGGCGCGCATGCCGGGATTTGCGTTATATCCAGCCTCGTCGAAATAGCCGATTTCGTCGTGCTCCGCATCGCCCGCGAGCCACATGGTGAACGACGCCGAATCCGGGCCGACCAGCTTGATTGCGGCAGACCTATTATTCGGCTTCCCGGGCCGCGGTAGTGGCTGCATGATGTGTAGCCGCCCGCCGCCGCGGAGGGTAATGGTGCAGAGCGGCCGGCCATCGCCGCACGGATCGTCGGTGTCGCGGTAGATGAGGCCGTCTCGATCGACGCGTGCGAGCACCGAGTCACGCAGGCGCGCTAGTGTGGACGCGGTGGATGGGTCCCTGTCCTCGAAGAAATAACGCACCTTGATGTTGCGGCGCGAATCAAACAGGTCGAGTAAGCCGTTGTAGTGGTCGTAGTGTTGATGCGTGAGAACAACAACGTCTATCGTCGTGCCGTTCAGGTGTAGCGAGTCCAACAGAACACCCATGCGTTCGGCGTCAGGCCCACCGTCTATCAGCACTCTGCTGTCACCGTTATGGATGTAAGTGGCGTCGCCCTGGCCCACGTCCAATGTGCGCACGGTGAGCGCGGGCGCCGGCGGATCCTGTACACTGCCACCGCCGCTGGCTGAAGTGACGAGCACCGAGCGCGATCTGCCGAATGCCCCGTACACCACGAGGCCGGCGGCTAACGCTGCGATTGCGACGATGAAAAGCGTGCGGTTCATCTACCGCACAATAACATAAGAGCGGCTGAGGGCATTATAGCGCCGCTCAGCCGCCTTCATCATTTAACCTCGTTCTCCAATCCCGGCCTCGTCTGAGAACAATTTCCTCTCCACGTGCAGCCCGAGCGAGCTAGCACACGTCTGCCTTTGGCCTGTGCCGATCCACCCGAACGCACGTTCAAGGGTAACAAGGTGCTCCTGTCTTTCCTTCGCCTCTCCTCTACTCGTGTGTACTTCAGTGCTCCGCTCCGTCCATGTAGCTACTTGGACGGAGAGCGTTGAAGCACGACGCGTGCTAACGCCAGCGATGCGCGCTGGAGAATCGTGACGAGGTTCGTGAACAGATGATCGTTTCACGATCTGTTCATGCTGGGGCGGAAGTTGATTAGCGAGTCAACAGCGCGCGAACTGGGGCTGCATCAAGCCCGGCAACTTTCATTGGCAGAGCGGTGAGCAAGTACTCGCCGGCCGCAACATTGCGCAGATCCAGATTCTCGAGCACGCACGCTCCGTGATCCAACAGCATGTGATGCACGTCCAGGGTTTTGCTGTCGCGATCATCCACCGACGGACAGTCGACGCCCAGAAGACGCAGGCCGCGCGCGACCAGACTCTGCGCGCAGTCACCTGACAGCGACGGCCAACGCTCCGGGAAAGTACCACCAGCAATCGTTCTGCCCGTCTTGAGCAAGATGCGCGTAGGCATCATATCGCCCAGCTGTGCATCGATTGTGGGTGACTGAATAACGTTGTCGATACCTGCTACATCGATCACCACCGCATTACCACAGAACGCATCGATCGACAGTGATTCGGAAGCGGCACCACCGCGAGTCACGTGCAACGGTGTGTCTGCGTGCGTTCCGTCATGCGGGCTCATGGTTACAGCGCTGACATTCACGCTCGAACCCTGTGACATATCCCACGTCCACAGACATGAAAACGGCGTATCCCCCGGCCACACAGGAGTGTCGGGGGATACTAACACCGAGATGTCTGTTCGTTCTTCTGGTTCGGTCACTTCCCAACGAGCGACTTGACCGTGTCCACCACGTTCTCAGCTGTGAGATTGAACACTTTGTACAGCTGTTCGGCGGGTGCCGACGCGCCGAAGTGGTCCAGACCGATCGCCACACCGTCGCAACCAACCCACTTGTACCATGACATCGGCTGCGATGCTTCGATGGATACGCGCTTGATGTCCGGCGGTAGCACGCTATTGCGATACGCTTCGTCCTGCTGCGCAAAGATCTCCATGCTCGCCATGCTCACGGTGCGTGTTCTGATTCCCTGCTCAGCGAGCGCTGTCTGCGCCTTGACAATGATCTCCACCTCGGAGCCGCTCGCCATCAGCACTGCCTGTGGCGCACCGCCCGGTGTGTCGGCGAGCACGTACGCTCCGCGCATCACGCCATCCGCCGCGCCATACTTGGTGCGGTCGATGAACATCAGCTTCTGCCTGCTGAGCACGAGCGCTACCGGTGTTCCCTGCAACAACGCGGCGCGCCATGCCTGCGCTGTCTCGTTCGCGTCAGCCGGACGGATCACCGTCATGTTGGGTACGGCGCGAAGATTGGATAGCTGTTCGATGGGTTGATGCGTTGGACCGTCTTCACCGAGGCCGATAGAGTCGTGCGTGTACACGTACACCAGACGCTGGCGCATGAGACACGCAAGCCGTATCGGAGGGCGCATGTAATCGCTGAAGATGAGAAACGTCGCACCGTAAGGGATGATGCCGCCGTGCAGCGCCATTCCGTTCATCGCCGCACCCATTCCATGCTCACGAATACCGAAGTGAAAGTTGCGTCCTTCGTAGCTACCCGGCTCGAAGCTCGGCGCACCCTTGATGATCGTGTCCGTCGAGCCCGCCAGATCAGCGGCTCCGCCAATCAACTCGGGGATCTTAGGAGCGATTGCGTTGAGCACAGCACCCGACGCGGAGCGCGACGCGATGTTGCCGTTCTTGGCGTCGAAAACCGGGAGCGCATCTTCCCATCCGTCCTCCAGCTTTCCGCTCAGTCTGCGCTCGAGCTGTGCCGCAAGCTCCGGGTTCTTGCTCTTGTACTCGTCGTACGTTTTCTGCCACTCGGCTTCGTACTTGGCGCCGATCTCTTTCATGCCGCGCCAGAAGTCGAGCGCCTCCGGTGCGACGTAGAACGGCTCCATCGACGGAATGCCGAGGTTCTGCTTGGTGAGCTTGATCTCTTCGACGCCAAGTGGAGAACCATGCGCGGATGCAGTGTCCTGCTTGTTCGGGCTGCCGTAGCCGATGTGCGTCCGGATAATGACGAGTGACGGGCGATCGGTTTCTTTCTTCGCGTTCTCGATCGCGTTGTCGAGCGCGGCAAGGTCCTTCACATCGTCCACGAACTGCACGTGCCAGCCATACGCCTCGAAGCGCATGCGATTGTTGTCGGTGAAGGTGATGTCGGTGTTGCCTTCGATGGTGATGTGATTGTCGTCGTAAAAACCGATGAGCTTGCCGAGCTTGAGATGTCCCGCGAATGAACCGGACTCATGCGAGATCCCTTCCATCATGTCGCCGTCGCTACAGA
>JBPCNJ010000016.1:0-5094 GCA_051001375.1 Gemmatimonadaceae bacterium | reverse complement strand
GGACCCGTTCTAGCCGTCGGTGGGCGGTTGCGACCTCGCGACCCGTGTCGCATTTTGGCGAATGAAATACAACGACGTCCAGAATTGCCTGGGCGGGGCATTCGTCGCACCCGACGTTCCCGTGGTCAATGTGTACGATCCGAGCAGCGGGAGTGTGATCTCCCGTGTCCCGATGTCAGCCGCGCGCGAGGTGGACGCGGCCGTCCAGTCGGCGCAGGCAGCCTTCCCCAAATGGGCGGCGACGCCGATCAAGGAGCGGGTGCAGGTCTTCTATAGATACAAGGCGCTGCTCGAAGAGAACGTGGACGAGCTCGCGGCTCTGGTATCGGAGGAGAACGGTAAGATCGCGAGCGGGGCACGGGCCGAGGTGCTCAAGTCGGCCGAGCTGTCTGAATTCGCGTGCTCGCTGCCGCAGATCATGCCGGGCGAGATCCTGGAAGTGAGCCGCGGCGTGGAGTGTCGCGTGGAGCGGTTTCCGGTGGGAGTGGTTGCGGCGATCACGCCGTTCAACTTTCCTAACATGGTGCCCAACTGGTCCATACCGAACGCGCTCGCGTTGGGCAACTGCATGGTCCTCAAACCGTCGGAGATGGTGCCGCTCAGTGCGCGGCGAATCGCCGAACTGCTTGGCGAGGCGGGACTTCCGCCGGGTGTGCTGCAGGTGGTGCACGGCGGACGCGAGGCGGTGGAGGCGATCTGCGACCATCCGGGAATCGCCGCTGTGAGCTTTGTGGGATCGACCAAGATCGCCAAGGTTGTGTACCGCCGCGCCACGTCCAACCTGAAGCGCTGCGTCGCGCTGGGCGGGGCCAAGAACCATCTCATCGTCATGCCGGACGCGGATCGTGAGATGGCGGCGAGCAACATCGTCGCGTCAATGTCGGGATGCGCGGGACAGCGGTGCATGGCGGCGTCGGTGATGCTCGCGGTGTCGGAGACGGATCACATCATCGATCGGATGGTGGAGCAGGCGCGCTCGATGGTGCCGGGGCATGACATCGGGCCGGTGATATCGGCGGCCGCGAAGGAACGCATCACGCGCTACATCGATGAAGCGGAGGCTGCCGGCGCCAAGGTCCTGGTGGACGGTCGGAATACTACCGTTCCGGGACGCGAGGGCGGCTACTACATCGGGCCCACGATCATCGACCGTGTGACGCCGGACATGTCGATCGCACAGGAAGAGGTGTTCGGTCCGGTGCTCGTCATCATTCGCGCAAAGGACGTGAACGAGGCGCTCGCGGTGGAGAACGCTTCACCTTACGGCAACGCGGCTTCGGTGTTCACCGAGAGTGGCGGTGTTGCGCGTCACGTGATGGAGCACGCGAGCGCGGGGATGATCGGCGTCAATGTGGGTGTGCCGGTGCCACGCGAGCCATTTTCGTTCGGTGGATGGAACGACTCCAAATTTGGCGTCGGCGACATCACGGGACGCGGCTCGATCGAGTTCTGGACGCAGGCAAAGAAGATGACGACCAAGTGGAACAAGGAAGCTGGCGTAAACTGGATGAGCTGAGAAGGCTCTAGGAGACTGCAATGCCGGACCGCTCCATAAACTTCACCGGAATTCATTTCGAGAACCCGTTCCTGCTCTCATCGGCGCCGCCAACGGAGTCGGAAAACAACATCCTGCGCGCGTTCGACGCTGGATGGGGCGGTGTGGTCACCAAGACTATCGGACTGCATCCGGTGGTAAATGTCGTCGGCGCAAAGGCAAAGTTCATGCGCACCGCCGCGGAAGATGCATCGGTATCGATGAAGAAACGTCCCGGTGCGGCGCTGCACTCGTCCTGGAACTGGGAGCTCATCTCCGACAAGCCGCTGGACTGGTGGACGCCGCGCCTGCGCAGGATCAAGGAGGCGCATCCGACGCGCGTGCTCATCGCGTCGATCATGGCGGGGTCGGGCAACGACAAGGAGCTGCGCAACTGGCAGATGTTGGCCGAGGCGTGTCAGGAGAATGGAGCGGATGGCCTGGAGCTTAATTTTTCGTGTCCGCACATGGACCGGAAGGACATGGGCTCCAACATCGGCAAGGATGAAGGGCTGTGCTCCGTCGTGACGGAAGCGGTGAAGGAAGTCGCCACGATTCCGGTGTGGTGCAAGCTCACACCAGCGACGCGCGACATGGTGGTGGAGGCAGGTGCATGTTTCCGCGGCGGTGCTGACGCTGTGGTCTCGTCCAATACCTTTCCGTCACTACCGATGATCGATCCGGAGACGCTCGAGTTCGAGATCAACGTCGATGGTCGTGTCTCCGCCGGTGGGCTGGGTGGCCCGGCGATTCTTCCGATGTCGCTCGCCAACATGGCGCGCATGGCCAAGGCATTCCCTGACCGCGCGTTCTCCGGCATCGGTGGAATCACCGACTTCTCCCAGGCGCTGTCGTATTTTCTGCTGGGCTGCGGCACGGTGCAGGTGTGCACATCGGCAATGCTGGATCACGCGATCGGGCCGGAGGTGATCAAGCGGCTCAACTCGGGGCTGGACGCGTTCCTGGAACGCCATGCGGGCGATGGATGGAACTGCATCGAGGATTTCCGTGGCAGTCGTCGCGATCGCGTTGTGCTGCAATCGGAGATAAGGCGTCCCGATGCGAGCGCGTACGAGGGTGGGTACGAACACGTTGAAGGGTACGCGGCGCCGGATGAAGCAAAGCAACAAGCGACGGTGAGTCTCTGATGGGCGCCGTCACGGAAGGAATGGACACGCGCGCACTGGCGCATGAGATGCCGCCGGTGGATCACACGCCGCGCCCGTACACTGGGCCGTCGCGCCAGGAGATCCTGGCGATGCGTCGGCAGTACACCAATCCGACGATCTTCACGACGTACAAGGATCCGCTGCTCATCGTTGAGGGATACATGCAGTATCTCTACGACGAGACGGGGCGCCGGTATCTCGACCTGTTCGCCGGGATCGTCACCGTGTCCGTGGGCCACTCGCATCCGGAATACGTGCGTCGAGTGCAGGAGCAGGTGGCGACGCTGCAGCACGCGACCACGATGTATCTGCATCCCAACTTCGCACTCTTTGCCAAGAAGCTCGCGATGAAAATGCCGCCGGGAATCGACGTCACATACTTCGTGAACAGCGGCAGCGAGGCGAATGATCTTGCCGTAACAATGGCCAGGCTGTATACCGGCAACAGCGACGTGATCGGTGTGCGCAACGGCTATCACGGCGGCAGCCCGAGCGCGATGGGACTGACCTCGCACAGCACGTGGAAGTTCCCGGTCGGTGGTGATGGACGCGTGCATCACGCGATGAATCCGGATCCGTTCCGCAGTCCGTTCACCGGGACGCCGGAAGAGATCGCGACAAAGAGCGCGCACGACATTCGCGATCTCATCAGGTTCTCCACGCCGGGCAAGATAGCCGCTTTTATAGCCGAGCCGATTCAGGGCGTGGGTGGCGCTACTCATGGTGCGCGCAATTATCTCAAGGAAGCGTACGACATCGTGCGGGACCACGGCGGCCTGTGCATCGCTGACGAAGTTCAGACCGGTTTTGGGCGCACGGGCGAACACTACTGGGGTTTTCAGAACTTCGGTGTCACGCCGGACTTCGTGACCATGGCCAAGGGGATCGGGAATGGCGCGCCACTGGGCGCGGTGTCGACACGCATGGACATCGCCAAGACGCTGACGCAGCGACTGCACTTCAACACCTTTGGTGGCAATCCCGTATCGATGGCGGCAGGGCTCGCGGTGCTGGACATCATCGACGAGGACGGGTTGCAGGAGAACTCGCGGGTCGTCGGTGGCCGACTCAAGGCGGGACTGGAGAAGTTGATGCGCTCGCATCCGCTGGTCGGTGATGTGCGCGGCATGGGTCTCATGCTCGGCGTTGAGCTGGTGCGTGATCGCGGGACCAAGGAGCCAGCCAAGAGCGAGACGCTGGACGTGCTGGAAGCGGCGCGGGAAATGGGCGTGCTGGTGGGCAAGGGCGGGATCGATGGCAATGTTCTGCGCATCAAGCCACCGATGTGCATTTCCGCGGATGACGTTGATTTCACGCTGGACGTTCTGGATAACGCGTTTTCGATGGCTGCCCATTAGTAGCAGCTCGATACTTAAGTACCGGACCAGAGTTTCAGGAGCGGCTGCATGCGTTTTGATCGGGTAATCAAGGGCGGCAATGTCGTCACGCCCGCTGGCACGTACACGGGCGAAGTTGGAATTGTTGGAGAGAAGATTGCCGCGCTCGGTGTGGATCTGGACATCGACGGCGCGGACGTGATCGACGCTAGCGGGCATTACGTGATTCCGGGGGTGCTCGACGTTCACGTGCACCTGGAGCTTCCGTTCTGCGGAACCGTGTCTGCCGATGATTACCGCACCGGTACGCGGGCTGGTGCGCGCGGTGGCGTGACGACGGTGATCGATTTCGCCATTCCATACGCGGGCGAATCGCTGAATGACGCGGCCGATAACTGGCTCAGGAAGGCGGAGGGGAAGTCGTTGGTAGACTACACCTTTCACATCTGCATCACACGCTGGCAGGAGCACAAGGATCAGATCAAGGGGATGGTGGAGCGTGGATTTCCTACCTTCAAGGAGTTCATGATCTACGAGTCGGAGGGGTGGCAGTCGGACGATCGCGCGCTCTTCGGCACGTTGGAAAAGATGAAAGAGTACGGGGCGATGCTGCTGGTGCACGCCGAGTCGGCGCGGGTGCTGGACGAGCTGATCGAGCGGCATCACACGCCGGAGCTGATGCAACAGTATGGGGCACAGCTGCACGGGATCACGCGGCCGAACTTTGTGGAAGCGGAGGCAATCCAGCGGGTAGTGCAGTGGTGCGAGGCTACGGGTGGCCAACTCTACATCGTGCACATGTCAACGGCGCAGGGCGCTGACATCGTTGCCGCGGCACAGGCGCGCGGCGTTCCGGTGATCGCGGAGACATGCGTACAGTATCTGGTGCTGGACGATTCAGTGTTCGCGCGTGAGGACGGTCATCTGTTCGCGTGCTGCCCGCAGCTCAAGAAGCCGGAGGACTCCGCGCGACTGTGGCAGGGGCTGCGTCACGGCGAAGTGTCCGTCATCTCGACGGACACTTGCACCTTTACGCGCGAGCAGAAGTCAATGT
>JBPCNJ010000015.1:0-5448 GCA_051001375.1 Gemmatimonadaceae bacterium | reverse complement strand
AGCTGGACTAGCCATCGGTACGTCGCCGTGCAAGATGGGTTTGAAGCTACAGTCCATATCGGGTCTGCTTTACCAAGTCCCTTACCTCAGTGTAGAATGTCAGATCCTCGTGCACCGCGCTGTGCTCGAGACACGCCGTCTCGGTGTTCGCCGCTCCACTCAGGATCGGGCTGGTCTGAGGATTCACAAATTCGTCACATGGCGACCACCAGGTCGCCGAGTTGTTAACCCGCCTCCCGCTACAGTGACGAATGCTCTAGAACTTCTCCCGAGGCGCGCTCGGAGCGGCGTCCGGAGGATCCAGATAGTCGAACGGGCTCGCGCCGTTGGTCCACGACAGCGGATCGGCGAGGGAGCGGCCGTTCGCCGTTACTCTTCGGGCCGCGACCAGATGCGCTACGAAGTAGTGGCCCCGCTTGCTGTTCAGGTCATCGTATCGAACACCATGTCCACTCGAACTCGAGTGCAGGATGCGATTGTCCCCGGCGTACAGCGCCACGTGTTTAATGACGCTGCCTTCCCGTCCAGAAAAGAGCATCAGATCGCCGGCCATGAGAGCGGCGACGCGCGGGTCAACCGGGATACCGGCACCAGCCATCTGTCTTGATGTCCTGGGGAGCTCGACGCCGTGTTTACGGAAGATGTACTGCACAAAACCCGAGCAATCGAAGCCAGTCGGAGACGTGCCGCCCCACAGATACGGCACACCAATAAACTCCTCGCCCGAATCGATCACCAGCCGCACCGTGCGTGCGGCAGCGCGTGACGAACTGCGCGTCCCTGGAGTTGAACCGCGGCTTGTACCGGCACCGGTGGATGCCGGCGGCACACTACCCTTTGTTCGCCGCCCGGTGGACCGTTCCGTTGACCGCGATCGTCGCGCGATTTCCACCACGGTTCGCCCGATACTGATGCCGCGCTCGATGTCGCTGAGGCGGATGTGAGTACTGGGGATCTGTGCCTCGACAGTCGCGGGCGCAATCAGGCAGAACATGAGCACAGCGATTACTGGAACTCGGAGTTGCATTCGGGCGCGCCTTTGAGGGTCTGGCGGTCTGCTACCCATCAGCGTGGCAGAAGCTCCAGCCGTGCACTCGTTGCAGCCTTCATCGCAGCTTTATCTGGGCACAAAATCAGCGTCTCTCGTGTCCCACTATTTATTTACGTTACACCGGATGCTATTGTCACAGCGGCTGCCTTTCCTGCGCCTATCGCCTGCGCGAACGCGGCTCGCCCGCGTGGGCGGCAACGTCAATGCCGCGGTAGCGCCGCGCGTGCTGGCGTTCACGACGTTTCTAGCCGGCGTCATTCTCCTCTTCTCCGGAGCGACGCCGGCCAAGAGCGGACGGATCGGGTGGATTAATGATGTGCTTCCAGTACCTGTCGTGGAGCTGTCAGCGTACTTCGCCAGCGTTGCTGGAGTTGCGCTCATCCTGCTCGCCCGAGGACTGCAGCGACGGCTGGACGCTGCCTATCATCTGACACTGTGGGTCCTCGCGGGCGGCATACTGTTCTCGCTCACAAGTGCGCTGGACGTCGAGCAGGCGGTGCTACTCGGAATTATGTTCGCCGCACTGCTGCGCTCGCGGCGTTTCTTTTATCGCCGGTCGTCGCTGTTCGAGGAGCGCTTCACGCGCGGATGGTATATCGCGATCGCTGGAGTGCTCGCCGCGACGGCGGCGCTGGCATATCTGGCGTACGGACACGACGTCACGTCCACCGATGTGTTCTGGGAGTTCAGCGACGCGCAGGCACCGCGCGCCGTACGTGCGTTGACACTTGCCGTAGTCGCCGTTGTCGCGATTCTGGGACTGTCACTGTCTCGGCTGCTCTCGTCTTCACGGTCCGGTCGCATCGCCGTTCAGGCCGACCGCGCGGTGGTCGAGTCGATTGTCAGGGCGTCGCCGCGGGCAAACGCCCATCTTGCATTGTTAGGCGACAAGGAGTTCCTCTTCGACGAAGCGCACTCGGGCTTCCTGATGATTGGGACCGCGGGTGAAAGCCGCATCGTCATGGGTGATCCCGTTGGGCCGCTCGTGAGCGCGGCGAGCCTGGTGGATACTTTCATTCGCGACTGCGACAGGGAGGGCTCGTCGCCCGTGTTCTATCGTGTCGGACCGCAGCTGCTCTACCTGTATCTGGACTACGGGCTCACGGTCGTGAAGTTGGGCGAGGTCGCGCGGGTGCCGCTGCGCGATTTCTCGCTGGATGGACCGCAACGTCGCAACCTGCGGCGCGTATGGCGCAAGCTGGTCGATGGAGGATGCTCGTTCGAGTTGGTATCGCGCGAGCAGGTCATTCCGCTGTTGCCGGAGCTGCGCTCCATCTCGCAGCAGTGGCTGGAACAGAAACGAGCAAGCGAGAAGGGCTTCTCACTTGGCCGCTTCGACGAGTCATTCGTGGCTGACGGACCCATCGGGATTGTGCGTGTCGGCGGGCGCATTGTCGCGTTCGGTACGGCATGGCTCTCAGGTGAGCGCGCCGAAGTTGAGATCGACCTGATGCGCTACTCCACCGATGCGCCACCCGGGGCAATGCGTTTCCTGCTGGTGGAGTTCATGCTCTGGGCCCGGCGCGAAGGTTATGCGTACTTCAATCTCGGGATGGTGCCGCTGTCCGGCATACGTACGGGTTCGATTGCGCCGCTGTGGAACCAGGTAGTGGGAGCCGTTCGTATCGGCGGGGAGCGGTACTACAACTTCCAGGGCCTGCGCGAGTTCAAGGCGTGGTTCTATCCGGAGTGGGAGCCCAGCTATCTCGTCTCGCCCGGAGGGGCGAAGCGTCCACGCATCATTGCGAATATCGCGTCGCTCATCTCAGGGGGCGCGGGCGGAGTGTTGAGCAAGGGCCGGGCTTCTGTCCGGCCGCGCAAATAAGGCGTGGCGGGCGCGCCCTACCTAAGGCTTCGGGTGGTGGAAGAAGAATCGTATTGCTTCCCTGCTGGCGAATATCTCGCCGGTCGGTTCAGCTCCATTGTCGCCGTCGGCCGCGCCGCCCGGCCAGGCGTGCAGGCCGCCTTCAATGGTATAAAACATCACGTCGGCCGCACATCCATCGAACTGCGCTTCGGTTACGTGCGGTGCCTGTCGCGTGCGCGTAACTCCCTTGCACTGATTCACAGCCGACCAGAAGCGAATCGCTGGCGGGAGGTTTGCCGCGCTCGTGAGTGGTGCAGCGGGTGGAGCGGTGTAGGCGCTATCATCGAAGGCAACCTCGTCGTCCGCGGTTCCGTGGAAGGCGATCAGTGGTACCGGGCGCTGTGGCACACAATGCGCATCAGTGAGGCTGCCAGACACGACCGCGATGGCGGCGATCTCGGCGCTGAGCTCGCAGGCTGCGCGGTACGTCATGCGGGCGCCGTCGGAAAACCCAGCTACGTAAATGCGATTCCGATCCACCCGGATACGCGCTGCAACGCTGTCGATTAGCGACCGGATGAACGCAACGTCGTCGACGTTATTCCTCGCCGCGATGCCACAACACTGGCCGGCATTCCAATCCGATCGCAGTCCAAAGGCGCCCGTCGTAGCGTCGGGATACGCGACGACGAAGCGCCTGGCTTCGGCCATCGAATCCATGCGCGACATCGCTTCGACGGTTTCTCCAGTCGCCCCGCTTCCGTGCAGAATGATTACGAGAGGAAATCCGAAAATCCTGCGGAATCCACCGGGACGAGTATGCGGGACGCGAAGCAGATACGTACGGGTGAGATCGCCGACGTCCACCTGATACGCGGCGGTGCCCGACACGGGAGATACCTGTGTCAGATAGTTCCTTTCCCCCGGCCGGCATGCAGCGATGAGGCATAGCGCCAGCGCGGCCAGCCAAGTGGATGGTCGTGGAGCGGAGCGTAGCCGTCCTGGCGCCGATGTGTGTGATTGTGGCAGTCGCTTAGCTCCTCTCAAACCATTATCGGGAACTCTATGATCGCGGTGTAGTAGCTTCCGGAGCTACTTCGACCCTGCACAATATGGTACCTGCATCACAGTTCGCCGCGCGAGCCCTGCTGGCGCTCGCAATAATTTTGCCCGGCACGGTCGCAGCCCAGAACATGCTTCAGCGCGACACGACCGACGTACGCGGCCTGCCAATTGTCGAGCTGCGTGGGAGAGTGGGCGCCAACAGCGTTACCACCGGCACTGGCGCGGTCGAACCGCCTGGGACTCTTGCCGTTGTGCTCAGTGGCGACGGCGGCTGGGCGGACATCGACAAGCAGATTGGGAAGACCCTGGCCGAGCGAGGCGTGGACGTGGTGGGCTTCGATGACCGCGCATATTTACGCGGTGACCCGCGTAACGCGAACAGCACCGCCCGCGATGTCGCCCGGGTCGCGGAGCACTACCTGCGTTTATGGGGTGACAGGCGCCTTGTGTTGATCGGCTACTCGCGCGGCGCTGCATTCGCCCCGTTTGTAGTGACGCGCATGCCGGATGAGCTACGTCGCCGGCTGGCGCTGGTCGCCATGCTCGGTCTCCCGGAGCACGCGAGCTTCAAATACCGCTTCTCCGACCTGTGGGCCACGCGCACCCGGGCGCAGGATACGCTCATCCTCCCAGAGATCCAGCGGTTGCGCGGGGCAAACATGATGTGCGTGTATGGCCGAGAGGAGGACGAATCGCTGTGCCGCTCAATCGACAGCACCCTGGTCCGCCCGTTCGCGCGCGAGGGAAAGCACCACTTCGACGGCAACTACCGCGCGATCACCGACATCATTCTAAATCGGCTGGACGCGACCGCGCGCTGATCCCTGTGCTGATTCCTGCGCTGATTCCTGCGCTGATTCCTGCGCTGATCCGAGGCCTCGCCCGGCCTCATTACCTGCGCATCGCTCAACGGCTGGACCGTCGAGGTCGTAAACAATCGTAGTAGCACGTTAGCACGGAGGCTGTTCCGTCGCTATCTCCGACCTCACCCCAAATCGCATCATGATGATCCAGAGTTCCGGTAAGGTAGTCGGCCGCTTCGCGCTCGTCGCCGGCGCGCTCGCAGGCAGCGTCGCAGTCGCGCCGATCGGCGCGCAGACTGTCGGCACGGACGCTGTCGGCCACACGCTCGGCATCGATACCACCAACTTCGATCGCAGCGTTCGGCCACAGGACGACTTCTTCCGCTTCGTGAATGGCGGCTGGCTAACCCGTACGCCAATTCCGAACGACGCGTCCAGCTGGGGCGCTTTCAATGAGCTGCGTGAGAAGAGCCGCACAGCCCTGCATGGAATCCTGGAGGATGCCGCATCCTCCAACGCCGCGGCCGGCTCCGACCGTCGCAAGGCCGGCGATCTGTACGCCAGCTTCATGGACTCTGCGCGCGTCGAGTCGCTCGGCCTGACGCCGCTGAAAGGCGAGTTGAGCAGCATCGCTGCGTTGACGACCTCAAAGCAGCTTCCCGCCACTTTCGCTCATTTCGCGCGCCTCGGCGTGCAGAGCCCGATCGCGGTAGGAGTAGGCC
>JBPCNJ010000014.1:0-13715 GCA_051001375.1 Gemmatimonadaceae bacterium | reverse complement strand
CACTGTAAGACCCCGGGACAGTCATCGGGCCACCGTTGCCAGCGCTACGTGTTACGGCCTGCCACGGTCCCGGATATCGTAGATCCCAGGTGAACCGATTGAGGCCCTGATGTTTTGGCAAAACTATCGCGACACTCTGCCGTCGGCCTGCCGCGTCCTCGCTCTCGTCCGACGAGTTCGCCGTGTCAGCTGCCGCAGGACGTGCAGCTACCCGAGCGGATTCACTCGAGAAGCTGCGCACCACATTGCCAGTCGCGTCAACGATATCCAACGTCACCACCCCGGCTGGAACACTCGCGAGGTAGTAGTCGATCATCGCACCCGGACGTGGGTACTGCGGCGCCGCGGGATCGGCGCCACCCCTGGAACCCGCGTTAGCCGCGTTGGCGGCGTAGCGCATGCGGTACGCTACGCGCGGGACGAAGAGGTGCGCGTTGGATGACCCTAGCGAGTCACTCCACTGCTGCAGCGGCGTCAGATCGTCCAGTATCCAGAATGACCTTCCCTGAGTCGATATCACCAGGTTCTTCTGGTGCACGCGAATGTCAGTGATGGGCGTGGCGGGCAAATTCAGTTGGAACGGCTGCCAGCGACCACCGTTGTCGAACGAGACGAACATGCCGAACTCCGTCCCGGCGTACAGCAGTCCCGCGCGATCAGGGTCCTCTCGCACGGTGCGCGTCGGATAGTCGATCGGTATTCCGTTGGCACCGTTCGTCAGCAGCGTCCACGTGCTCCCGTAATTGTCAGTGCGGTAGATGTACGGACGGAAATCGCCTAGCAGATACCGGTACACGGCGATGTATGCCGAACCCGCGCGATGCGGCGACGGCTCGATATTCTGTACTCGCCCGCCAGGAGGAAGTCCCTCCGGCGTGACGTTCTTCCACGTCCTTCCGTCGTCGCGAGTCACATACACCGGGCCGTCATTCGCCCCGGTCCAGATGAGTCCCTTCTCGAGTGGCGACTCACGGATTGCGTATAGTGTGCTGTAGAACTCCTCGCCGGTAACGTCGCGCGTGATTGGCTCGCCGCTGGAGCCCTGATAACGTGGATCGTGCGCCGTGAGGTCGGGACTCATCCTCTCCCACGTAACGCCTTCATCGCGCGTACGATGCAGATACTGTGAGCCGTAGTACACGACGTGCGAATCGTGCGGCGATACCTCCATCGGAGAGACGCGCTGGAAGCGATAGATCAGATCGCGTGCGGGATTGCCGTACAGCGACTGCGCACCTACCCAGTATTGTTTCTCCTGCCCTGTCCTGAGCGACATCCGGCTGAACTGCCCCTTGCACGACGCGTACACAGTGTCGGGATTGGTGATATGCGGCATGATCGGCCCCGTCTCGCATCCCGGTCCGGTACGCCACTCATCAGCCTGCCCCGTGTTGAGCGGGAGGCTCGGTACTATGACCGTGGTATTGTCCTGTTGCGCGCCGTAGATGCGGTACGGGAACTGATTGTCCAGCGCGACTGCGTAGATCTCAGCCGTCGGCTGGTTGTACTGAGTTGACCAGGTGCGCCCACCGTCGAGCGACACGTTCGCGCCGCCATCGTTCGCTTCGATCATTACATTGCCGTCCTTCGGGCTGATCCACATGTCGTGGTTGTCGCCATGTGGCACACGCATGGTCCGGAATGTCTTCCCGCCATCAATCGACTTGAAGAACCCTTCAGCACCTCCGTAAACCACGTCGGCGTTGGTCGGATCGGCCGCGAGCGTCACATAGTAAAACGGGCGACTGATCAGTTGCGGATTGGTGCTGACAACAGCCCAGTGCTCACCGGCGTCGTCGGAGCGATACAATCCGCCACCCGGTTTCGCTTCTATCAACGCGTACACGCGATTCGGGTTGGCCGCGGTAACGGCGATGTTGCTCTTCCCAAACAGATCGTGCGGCAGACCGTTGGTCAGCTTGGTCCAGTGGTCACCACCGTCGGCGCTCTTGTACAGCCCGCCTTCGTGCGCGCCACTGATAATCGTCCACGGCCTCCGCTCACCGTGCCACATCGACGCGTAGATGACGTTGGGGTTTCCAGGCTGCAGCTCGACATCGGCCGACCCGGTGCTGTCGGAGATGAACAGGGTCTTGGTCCACGTCCTACCGCCATCTCTGGTGCGGAATACGCCGCGCTCCGCGTTGGGCTTGAACGCGTTACCGATCGCGGCAACGTATGCAATGCTAGGGTCTGTCGGATGAACGCGTACGGCGCCGATCTGGCCGGCGTCGCGCAATCCGGCAAAGCTCCACGTCTTCCCGGCATCAAGCGATTTGTACACGCCGCGGCCAGTGGAGACATTGCTGCGAATGTCATCCGAGCCGGTGCCCACATAGATGACGTTCGGGTCAGACGCCGCCACGTCGATCGAGCCAATCGACGGGATGGGAATCTTTCCATCAGAGATTGGTACCCAACTCGCACCGTCATCGGTGGTCCGCCACACACCGCCACTTGCGACGCCCATGTAGAACGTACTCGGCTGTGACGGAACTCCCGTGACCGTGGTGACCCGGCCGCCGCGCGCCGGTCCGACCATCCGGTAGGCAAGGTCGCCGAAAGCCAGCGCGGCCGCAACGGACGGTCGCGGTACGCTCTGCGCCTTGGTCGAACGGCTCGTGCCAGCGCCGAATATGGTAGCAACAGCGAGTGAGCCGAGGCGTAGTCCGCGCGAAACGGGAGTGATGCTTTGCATGCGCCTAATGTATTTCTCAGCGCGCAACAGCACGAGATGTATCGAGAACTGTATCGAGAGGTGTGAGATAGTCGTGCAAGGACAACGACCTAGTGTCCCTGTCCCTCTACCTGACCCCACGCATTCAGGAGATCTTCCGCGATGCGCCCGATGGTCGCTTCGAGATCAAAGAATTCACCCCGGTTCTGGTTGGTAAAGACCGACACCACAATCGGCCCACCCGCGCCGTAGATGATTCCAGCATCGTTTCCGATAATTGGCGGCCAATCGCCGGTCTTGTGCCCCACAGCTGCCCTGAAACGGATGCGCTGGGGCAGCCGCGAGAAGTAGAACTGGCGACGCAGGATCGCCAACATGTCGTGCGTGGACTGCTGATTCGCAAGCTCCCCTTTCTGGATCTGCTCCAGAAAACGAGACATCTCGCGCGGCGTAGTGCGCCCGAACCACCTGGTAGAGTCGCCCACGTACGCGAACGACCGAGCCGCAGCGCCGGAGTCGCTTGGTGGCGACTTGTCGTACACCTCGCGATCGGTGAGCGCGTGATACTTCGGGTCGATTTCTTCCCAGACTCCACGAAACAGCTGCCCGATGGGCATCCTCAAGCGGGTCTCGCGATAGCCTAGGGAGTCCAGCATGCGGTTCACCCGATCCAAGCCAACCCGGCCAATCATGATGTCGGTTGCGGTGTTGTCGCTCGTGATGATCATCTGCGTGATCAGATCGCGATACGTGGGCTGCAGCCCCACCGCGAAAGTGCTGAGGAGGCCGGTGCCGCGCCGCAGATCGTCTCTGCGGATGGTGTACCGCTCGTCCAACTTCAGACTCCCCGACTCGGCGTCGCGGAATGCGAGCACCATGATCGGAATCTTGATCACGCTCACCGTGTTCACCGGCTGATCGGGGCGAACACTAACCTCACGCCCCGTGCGCAGATCCTTCGCGTACATGGCGCTCTGGGCGTCGAGTGCGGCCAGACGCTGTGCAATGCTTGCCTGCAGGGAGCTTGCAGTGGCAGGTGTGGGGCCGCGCGACGCGGCACTTCTTGAGTGCATCGCCGGGCTACTCGCGCAGCCACCGGCCGCCGCAACGGCGAGCGCCAACAGGCACGATGAGCCGACGTAACGCATCCGTGTGCTTCGCATCTCCATTTGCCGTTCTCTCTGTCTATGAATGTCCACTTCATAAAGCTACCGCAATAAAAAGACGGGGCCGCGCTCTTCGCGCGGCCCCGCCAATTTCTCACCATCTCGTACTACTCGGACGTTTCAGCTTTCGTATTCACCATCTCCATTGTACACCAGTCCCGCGCCCTCACGGACTCGGTCGAGTAGCCCGCCACCAACGTCAGCGAGCCCCCGCTCCGGCGCCAACCGCTCGACGCTGCTCCGCTCGAACCACGCCAGATTCAGCGTGACATCCGGTACCGGCGCGCTGTGCCCGTCGAACACTGTCTGCGCTCCGAAATCCATAATCGGTTTCCCTCCGGGGATTGATTGATGCACGCTACCGTGCGCGACCTCGTTACACCGGCTCATCACAACAAGTTTCGAGCCAGCCAGGGAAAGCTTAACACCCGCGCAGCCGGGTGCAGCCGGCGGTGCAGCAGCCGCGAGTAGAGTTACAACTTTGGTACCAGATCTGACTGTACGAACTGGCGTTGTGTAACAGGTAGCGACACTGTCACAAAGGCAGATCTGTGGAGTCCCGCTTACACCTGCCGCGCCGATACAACACTCGAGGCGCGTCGCTTACATCTCCATAATGAGACGCACATCCGGATCGATTGCGTTCGCTGCACCACCCTGCGTCAGACTAGAGACGGCGAAGAACACCAGGAGCGAGAGCACGAGCGCCACCGCCGACGCGGTGACGCCCGACGGAAAGGTGAACACCTTGAAGTAGGCCGACGTCTCGAGCGCGAGCGTCACGACGAGTCCCGTCGCGATCGAGGCCAGCGCGCCTGTACGTGTCGCTCCTTCCCAGTTCAAACCGACAGCAAGTGCCGGAACCAGTGTCGAGGCGAACAGTCCCCAGCCAAATATTCCGAGGAACGCGACCATCGCTCCAGAGTACTGGGCAGTGACCGCAGCAAGCATTGCAATCACCACCGTCGCCGCACGCCCCCATGCGAGCTCGTTGCGCACCCGCCGCCCAAATGCTATCGGTAGATCGTGTGTGACCACGGCCGCTCCGATGTTGATGAACGAGTTCACAGCACTCATGGTCGCGGCCGCGATTCCCGAGAAGACCAAAGCCGCGAGCACCAGCGGCGTTACGTTGAGCAGCAGTGCCGGCGTAGCCTGATCCGGAGCGACGAGCGGCGCGAGGCGGCCATTCAGCACAAATGCTTTGACGCTTACACCGACTCCAAAATAGAGCAACAGCACGAGCACAAGGCCGAGCGTCTTGAGCAATGGGTACCACTTTAATTGCAGCGGATCACGCAGCATGTAGTACTTGTGCACGCCCTGCGGCTGGCCCAGCGATCCCATCGCGAAGACAAAGAAAAAAGACAACGCAGCGAGTGGCGTCAGCTTTCCCAAGGCCCCAGAAACTTCGGGTCACTCGCCAGGATGGTGCGGGATATCTCGCTCAGGCCGCCGCCGGCGTCGAGCACGAACAGGAAGACCAGCACCGACGCGACGGCCATCAACGCTCCCTGGAAGACGTCGTTGTAGATGCCCGCCAGGATTCCGCCGGCCACGGAATACGCGAGCGTAACACTCATCCCGAGCCAGATCCCCCATCCGATGCCGACGCCGAAGATGGCGTTGATCACAACGCCCATCGCCAGCGCGTTGGTGGCCATGTAGCCGATGATGCCGACAAGAATTGCGACTCCGGACAGCCCCTGCGCCGCGGGTGAGCGATACCGCGCGCCGATCGCATCGGGCACAGTCAGCAGGCCGCGGGCCTCGCCCAACAGTCGCATTCGTTTGGCGAGCACCCACGCACCCATCACGTTCGTCACGGACGCGGGCAGAACGATGAACATCGCCGCGAACCCGGTCGCATACATGAGTCCCGGTCCGCCTATGAAGGCAAAGCCCGAGACCGAAGTCGAAACTGAGGCAACGGTGAGCGCGACGAGGCCGATCCCGTTACCGGCGACGAAGAAATCGCTCGCCGTTCTCGTGCGTCGCGCGGCCCACACGCTGATCGCCACTATGACGGCGAAGTACGCGATTCCAACCCCGACAACGGCGGGCTGCGCCATGCGCGGCAGCACAGTCTCGATCACCATCACCGTGGCGGCTCCGTGCGAGCGTTGCCTAACTGACGAACGCGCTCGACGTCGGCCGCGGTCAGCGTTTGCGTATCGAAAGTCAACGCGTATGCGACCGGGAGCACTATGATCGGCAGCAGCCCGACTCCGTACAGTACGACTGCCGCACGGAGCGGAAGACCAAGCCACAAATTACTGGACGCACTCTCGTTTGCCGGGAGCGCCAGCGCTATGGAGAAGCCAACGGCAAGCGTGAGGATCACGAACGCGAAGGGCCAGGCCAGCCGTCCTACGCCACCGCGTCCGCGTGATGCCCCCAGCAGCATGATGCCGCCGAGTGCGGCTGGAATACCGAGGGCGAGGAGCCACGGCCCCCACGGTGGCGCACCTCCGGGCAGGAACGCCGACCCGTACGCCACCGCTATGGCGCATGTTGCCACGACGAGCGCGATTCGTGCTACGCGCTTCGTCCGCGTCTCAGTCGTATCGCTGGCAACGGCTCGTTCGGGGACTGAATCGCTAACGGATGGTCCCTGCGTCAACGCCGCGCGTTGCAAAGATTCGCGACACGGTTTCGGCGATCTTGTTGTTCGGCGTACTGGCGCCCGCGGTGATCCCCACGCGCACGCTCCCGACCTGGCTGAGCCAGCCCGCGGTCTCCACGTCGTCACGTCCCTGCCGCACCCGGTGACTGATCACGCCACTCTCCGGATCGATGCACTGCGCGTCCTCGATGTGGTACGTCGTCAGCCGTTCGGCGCACAGGGCCGCGAGCGAGATGGTGTTGCTGGAGTTGTAACCGCCAACCACAACCATGACGTCGAGCGGCTCGCGCTCGTGCTCTTCCAGTAGCTCCATCATGGCGTCCTGTCTGTCCTGCGTGGCCGAGCAGATGGTGTCGAACGTTCGGAAATTCCGGGCGGCGTAATCCTCGCCCTGACCACGCGTCAGTGCCGCACGGAATTCCGCCGCAATGGCGAGGCTCTCGCGGGCCAGCATCGTGGTCTGGTTTGCCACGCCAATTCGTGCGAGATCACGCTCGGGCTGAAAACCGGGCGATGCGGCGTGCGCGAAACGCTCGCCAATCTCCGCCGCGCTGCGCTTCCCTTCCACAAAATCGCAGACTATACGAGCCTCGTCCATGTCGCGCACCACGAGATAATGGCCACCAGTGTGCTTCATCACCTGCGACGCCGTCGCGCGCGTCTCCTCGTGATAGTACTTGCCGTGAATGAGCGCCGTGTAGCCATCACGAGCGTATCCATCCACCCGCTTCCACACGTTGAGCACGGAGCCGCAGGTCGTATCTACCATGACGCATCCGATGGTGCGCAGCGTATCGAAATCGGCGATGGTGAGGCCGAACGCCGGGAGAATCACAACGTCCTCCGGCTGGACAATCGAAAAGTCGAAGGCGGCTTCGTTCGGGGTAGTATGATGTTCCAGAAACGTTACGCCCATATCCCGAAGGCGCTGATTGATGTGCGGATTGTGGATGATCTCGCCCGCCAAAAAAATTCTGCGCTCCGGAAACTTCTTCCGCGTCTGATACGCGTACTCCACCGCGCGCTCGACGCCGTAGCAGAAGCCAAACTCGCGCGCGAGCCGAACGGTCACGTCGCCGGCGGTCAGCGCGTAATCGCGCTCCTTGAGCAGATCGACGATTCGGCCGTCGTACGCGGCGGCGAGATCTCCTTCCACCTCGGCCTTGAGGCCGAATCCCTTACGGAAGTAAGTCGGCTCGGGCGCCGGGGAAATAGTGGAGTCGGCCATACCGCAATTTAGCGGGGTGAACCCCACAGGCGCTCGTTACTGAAACGTGACCGGTACTCCCGGACGCACCGTGCCGCTGAGGGTCGATGCGTCCCAGTTGGTCAGTCGGACGCAGCCGTGAGATTGTGTGACGCCGATCGTGGCCGGATTCTCGGTACCGTGGATCCCGTAATGCTCCTTGGACAGCGCCATCCAGACCACGCCAACGGGGGAGTTGGGTCCTTTGGGAAGGTGTGCCTCGGGTTTGCTGTCGGGCACTTCGTGGAACAGCGTGGGCTGGTAGTGGAAGGCGGGCATCTTGGTAATGCTCGCGACCGAGAAATCACCCGTCGGCGACGGATCGTACGAATTGCCGAGTGTGGACGGGTAGTGCGCCACGACCTTACCGCTGGAGTCGATGGCATGGGTCCAGAAGTCCGTCTTGGAAATCACGATGCGCGCGGTGGTGAAGGGCGGCGGAGCAGCCGTATCGCGTGCCACGTTCGGCACCCACAGTGTAGACCCGGCCTTGAGCGTCTTGAGATCGACGTTTGGATTCAGCCGGCGCAGCAGTGCCGGACTGGAGTGGAATCGCTCGCTCATCTCCTCCCCGACCGACTGGTAGCAGAGGCAATTCAGCTTCGCTTTCTGGTACACATTGGAAGGGATTGTGACGAAGGGGCCCTTTGCGTCCGCATCAGTGAGAGTGTACTGCGTGACGAGAGGACTGTTCCCCGCCGAGCTCTTAAGCTGATCATAGGTGGCCCCGTCCACCGTCGCGGTGCTATCCATTCCGCGCGCAACGCGGAACCACGTGAGGGCGTGACGCGCGTTATCGTCCCACACACCGGTGAGCACGCCCGGCGAGAAGTTTGAGCGGTCCAGCAGAATCTGCAATTGCAGCGTCGCCGGTCCAGCCTTGGGCGGAGTCTGCGGAAAGCTCGCCGGGATGGCCGCTGTCTTCTGGGGTGTGATTGAGGCGAGCGCGGCCGCGGTATCAGTCACCGCGGCGGTGCCGGTCATCGTACCGGTCACCGTATCCATTGCGGGGACAGTGTCCTCTTCCGCGAAGTTGGTCGTGACATCCACCGACGGCATGGCGCTAACGGGCTGGCTGTTCTGGGCGGCGGTGGTCCTGGCGTCATTCTTGTTACTGTCACTCTCGCTCACCGTGCACGCGCTCATGATGAGGAGGCCAATGACGAACGGAAGGAGGGGCGAGGCAAGGTATTTCGATGTAGGATTTCGCATGCTTCGTACTGTTTCAAATTCGGGGCCGCTCCCACGTTGGAGCGCGGTCCTCGTGCTGTGCATCCTGGCCGCATGCGTGGACCGTCGAGCGGATGGGCGGCGGGGAATTGATGCGACAGACAATGTCGATTCAACAGCGGACACCATCCGCAAGGTGGACACCGGCATCGCGGCGCCAAAGCAACCTAGCGGAACGGTCGCAGCAACCGGTAGCAACGCGGTGACACCGGCGCCCACACCACCGCTCACAGCACCGCCTACCGTCGCGCCCGTACCGGCGCTTGCACCAGCGCCGACAGGTTCGGCGCACCGGGATACGAGTACGATCGTGACGCAGTCCGACCTCGCCATACTGGAGCAGCGCCATCCGATCGTCCCGATCAGCGGGATAGCCGCGGCCAAGCTCCCCGATACCTTCAACGAGCTGCGCGGCGGAACGCGCAAGCACGAGGCGCTCGACATTCTTGCACCACGTGGAACCCCCGTGCACTCGGCTGACGATGGAACGGTGATCAAGCTGTTCACGAGTACAGCGGGCGGGCTCACGGTCTACGTCGCAGGCCCGGCGCAGCACTTCGTTTACTACTACGCACATCTGGATTCATACGCCAACGGCCTGGCGGAGGGTCAGACGCTGCACAAGGGAGACGTACTGGGCTATGTAGGATCGTCCGGAAACGCCGACGCCAACGTGCCGCATCTGCACTTTGGAATTGCTCGGAATGACAACATGAAAGAGTGGTGGAAGGGCGACCCCGTAAACCCGACCACGGTGCTGCAAGCGGCGGCAGCGCACTGACCGGCGGAGCGCCGAGCCACTCTCAAGACATTGCCAACACGGTGAAGCGTAGCTTTGACGAGCGGCAGCGATGGGCCGCTCCCGATGGGCCGCTCCCGATGGGCCGGTAGCGCGTTAATGGACCCCGAACGCCGCGTCGATCTCCGCGCACCATGCATGGATCACCATCAGGTGCACTTCCTGAATGTGCGCGGTCACGTCGCTCGGCACGGCCAACACGTAATCAGCACCCGCGCCGACCAGACCTCCGCCTCCGGTTAGCGCGATCGTGACAGCACCTTTCGATCGCGCCATCTCGATGCCACGCACTACGTTCTCGGAAGTGCCGCTCGTCGTAAGACCGACCGCCACATCACCGACACTGGCGAGTCCCTCGACCTGCCGCTCGAACAGCGCGCCGTAACCAAAGTCGTTCGCGATACAGGTGACCGAGCCGACGTCGCCGCCGAGCGCGAGCGCGGCGTAAGGGCGTCGCGTTTCCTTGTATCGGCCGATCAGCTCGCCCGCCATGTGGCTCGCCTGCGTCGCAGAGCCGCCATTGCCGAAGCAGAGAATCTTCTTGCCACCGCGAATTGCCTCGACCAGCGCGTCAGCGGCGTGCGTCGCCTCGTCCGCGAGGGCCGCGGCGCTTGCCTCCACCGTGCGGGCGCTTGCCGCGAAGTGGTCCGCGATCACGTTTCGGACGTCTGCCGTGCCGGTCTTGTTGTCCACGCTGCTCACTCCGATCATGCTGCATCTCGACTGTTTCTTCCGGTGACCATGGGCGCGCCAGGAGGTCCTGAAGCTCGTCCAATGTAGCGGCCTTTACCGCGCCGCGCTGACCGCGCAGTACCGTGAAGCGCAACGGGCGATCCAGCACCGGTAGCTCCGTCTCCGTAAGCGTTCGCGCAACTTTCTCAGGCAGACGCAATCGCGCCACACCGAATACACCCCCATCGGGCGCATTCTCCACGTCGTAGTCGATCCACGCTTCACGCTCACGCACCAGCACCACGCTTGGCAACGCAGCGTACAGATCCCGCTCCTCACACGACACGAAATCGTCTGGATTGACTGTGAGCCGCGCGTTGCGGAACTCCTCCATCGAGTTCACATCGCGCAACTGACACTCGTACAACTCCGTCAGTTCGACGAGACCGAGCCCCGGAGTCTTGCCACCGGAGCGCCTGTACACGTCGCGAATGGCATCGATCGCCGCACGATTGTGTTTGACCGACAGTTGTCTCGCGTCGCCGCGCGCCGTCGCCTCCGCAAGTAGATGACGCGCGCTCTCAGCCAGTGCCGGCGGAAACTCACGCACGGGCTCGACGTCGCGCTCCAGTTCGAAGCCGAAGTACTCGACACGACTGCTCAACACCAGCTGATCGTGCTTGCGATGCGGATCGTACATCAGTTCGGGCTTGGTACGCGTGGCATACTTGACGATGAGATCCGCCGGGATCTGCGTTCCTTCGATACCCGCGCGCGGCTCTCCACTGCGCCCCGCAAAATATCTGAGCGTTCCCGCAATGGCCCCCCAACTGCCGCACACGCTGGTCTTCGACACGCGCGCTTCGCCGCCGTCGCGTGTCTGCTCATCGATCACCAGGTCAAATGGCATAACGCGCGCAACCAGGTCGGTGAACTGCTTGTAGATGTGACCGCGGGCGAACGGTAGTTTCGCTGGAAGCTGCATCCCCATACTGCGATAGATGCTCGCCATGCCAAGTGCCGCGTCCTCGATGGACTTCACCAACACGCCGCGCCGCTCAGCCCACTCCAGCACAGAGTCATCGAACTGGTGTCGCGGCAGCCCGTACACCTCGCCGATGTAGCCGCACTTCTCTACCGCTTCGGCGTACACATTATACGACGTCAGATTGTCGCTCCCCGCTACGATCAGCCCTTCCAGGTCGCGCTCCTCTCGCGTCATCCGGTGCAGCGATTCCACTCCGGCCATTACCGCCAGATACGGCACGAGATCGTCATCCGCATTGGCGAGTAGCTCGGCCCAGGGCCGATCCACCGGGAGCGCTTCAACTGCCTTGCCATAGTTGGTGAGTCGCCCGTTGTCCACGATGCCGCGCCGCTCCAACAGCGCGAGCGCGTTGCGATACGCGACGCGATCGAGCGGAACCGGTAAATCGAGTGCGTCCGCGCGCACGCCCAGTGCGGCACATGTGAGCGCAACGCGCTCCGAGTCACCGGCGAGCTGAAACTCCGGCGGCGTGGGGACCAGCGACTTGAAGTCGATGGCGCGGTCGCTCAGGATGAACACGCGCCCACCCGCAACCCGTCCATGCACGCGCCCCGCCATCTGCAGAATCTCGTTACTGCCAAGATGAACCTTGGTGAGCACGTTCTTTCCACGCTCGACGATGTTGGTGAAACGCGTATCATCGATCACGACGGTGTCCAGACCGTGAACGTTGAGCGCGCTCTGCCCCGCGGCGGTCATCGACAGCACGTACGGCTTGCGCTCCGTCCCTTCCAGAAACGGTCTGATCACGCGGATCGGCTCGCCACCGTGATAGAACGCGGTGTTGATGCGCGGGAATCGCGCGCGCACCATCTCGGCTGCCTGCTCCACACCCGCGCGTGTGGGAAGAAACACACCAACCCCGCGCCCTTCCTTGAACACAGTGCGCAGAAAGCGATCGTCCAGAAACTCGAGCGGATCGGTGTTCACCACCTTGACGTTGGCTGCCTTGGCGGGATCGAATGCCGTGCTCTCGATCACGGCGCTCGAACGCAGGTACTCGGCGTAGAAGCTTGGATCCACGGTCGCGGACAGCCAGATGAAGCGACAGCCAACGCGCTTGCCGAGGGCCAGGCATAACTCCAGCTCCGCCGACGGTGGGTGAATCTCATCGGCGACGAGCGTATCGGTCGGTAGTATGTCGTTGTCCTGAAACCAGCGCCGCGCAATTCCGGTGGTGATAATGACGACATTCCAGGACGGAGTGTCGGGCGTCGCCTCGCGCTCGCGATTGACGACACCGACGCGCAGATCGGTGGTCGCCAGTATCGTCTCGGCTATGGGCCTGACGGCGAGAGTCTTCCCTGTTCCGGTCCCAGCGACTATGCCGAAGCCAACGCCGCTCGCCGCCAGCTCATGAATCTCATCGCCATGACTGCGCTGCAGCACAGTATCGAGATGAAGACCGAGCGCCAACTCGATGGTTTCGCACGCCGCGCGCGTTGGGGCAATGACAATGATACGCCCACGCAGCGGCGTGCCCGCGACATACGCGTCGCGATCCGGCGGTAAATACCTGTCCTGAATTACCCGTGTCACGAGGCAGTGCGTCCGCCAACCTTACGGATGAGCGCCGCCGCGTGCACCAGAGTTGCCGCGGTTACGAGCGCCGCTATAACTGCTCCCATACGCGCGGCCATGCCCGCGGTTTTGTGCACGGTCTTGTTCGCGCGCGTATTCACGATCATGCTCCCGGTATTGCCCGATGCCGCTCCCGTGCCGGTCGGTCCAATACCGGCTGTTGTCATCGTCGCGGTAGCGGTCATCGCGATACCGGTCGTCTTGGCGATAGCCGTCGTCGTCGCAATAGTCGTCGTCGTCGCGATAACGGTGGTCGTCCTGATAACGGTGGTCGTCCCGATAGCGATCGCCCCGATATTGTTCGTCATCGCGGTAGCGATAATCGCCACGGTCCCGTTCGCGAGTCTGCCGTTTGTAATAGTACGGGTCGTAACGGTTGCCGAATAGCTCACCGCGCTCACCGCCGTAGATCACACGTCCATTCCGAGGAACGTTCGAGTAGGCGTAAGCACATCCCGTGGCGTTCGACTGTAGGCCGGGCGCAACACCATCGACCCAGATTCTACACAGGCCATACGGCGGACGCTGGTCCCGCGGGAGACCGCCGCGGTTGCGCACATCCGGCCGGCCCGCAACCCAACGCCCCTGGCCTGCCGCCGGTGATGATGCGACGACCAACACGGCTACGGCCGCTGCGAAGAAGGAACGCGAGAAGGAACCTGTCATGAGG
>JBPCNJ010000013.1:0-3336 GCA_051001375.1 Gemmatimonadaceae bacterium | reverse complement strand
GTCGTCATGGAGACAGAGCGCAGCCTCGGCTTTGAGCCAACCGATCGTGAGTTCGAGAAGCTCGGCTACGACATAGAGAGTCGTGTTCCATTGACGGGAAAGCTGCGCTTTATTGAGGTGAAGGGGCGTGTTGCTGGCGCTGACACGATCACCGTGACACGCAACGAGATTCTCTACTCGCTCAACAAGCCGGACGATTTCACACTCGCGATCGTCGAGTTTCTGAAAGAAGACGACCACCGGGTGCACTACCTCCGCCAGCCTTTCCAGCGTGAGCCCGACTTCGGCGTTACGAGCGTGAACTATGACTTCGCGGAGCTTCTGGCGCGAGGGCAGGAGCCGTCGTGAGCACGCGCATGATTGAGGTGACGGGTGGCCATGACTGACGCCGCGTCGCTACTGGAATCTCTCGCAGAGCGTCTTGAGGGCGGGGAGAACCTCGAAATAGAGTTCAAGGCTGCTCGCGCAGCCATCCCCAAGGACGTTTGGCCGACGCTGAGTGCGTTCGCTAATACGCAAGGCGGCTGGGTGATTCTGGGCGCAAGCGAATCGGACGCGCGGGCCGTAATTTCGGGCGTTGTAGATGCGCCGAACTTGCTGAAGACGCTCAATGATGCCCTCCGGAACGCACAGAAGATCAGTTATCCCGTTTGCGGTGCGATGGATGCATCGATCCAGGTGCTGGACGAACGTCAACTGATCGTGATCCGCGTGCCAGCCGCGCCTCGCACGGCACGCCCCGTTTATATCAACGGCAACGTGTACGAGGGTACATACGTCCGCCGGCACTCCGCCGATTACCGCTGCCGAAAGCCGGAGGTCGATCGCATGATGCGCGAGGCGTCCGACGTTTCCTCGGACGCTACTATCCTTCCGCATCTGGGACTCGACGATCTCGATCGCAATGCGCTTGCTCGTTTCCGTCAGCGCTGCCAGACGCGCAACCCTGCTGACCCGAAGCACGGTTACGATGACGAGCGATTCCTGCAGGCGGTTGGAGGGTACCGGCGCGACAGGGAGACGGGAGAGCGCGGGATTACGGTGGCCGGCCTCCTTCTCGCCGGTACGGACGAGTCTATCCGTGACTGGCGCTCCCGCCACCTGATCGATTTCCGCGTAGTCACGTCAGAGGCCAGCGTGGATGATCGCTGGGATGACCGGATCGTTTGGGAAGGGAACCTACTCGGTGCGTTCGAGGCGATCTACCCTAAGCTGGTTGCCGATGTCGCCGTCCCGTTCCGGTTGAGCCGCGGCGTGCGCACGGACGAGAGTCCGACACACGTCGCGTTGCGCGAAGCGCTTATCAATCTGCTCGTGCATGCCGATTATGCGGAGACCTTCGCATCGCTCATCAAGCGTACCCCCGAGGGATACCTGTTCCGAAACCCGGGCGACTCGCGCGTGCCGCAGACAGAGTTGCTAACGGGTGATCGCTCAGACCCACGCAATCCGACTCTGGTGCGTATGTTCCGCTTTGCCGGTCTGGCGGAGGAAGCCGGAACCGGCATGCCGAAGATCATGCGTGCGTGGCGTGAACTGGGCTTCTCGCTGCCAAATATAGATCCGGGGACCGAACGTTACGAGTTCACGCTCAACCTGCGCCACGCGCACTTACTGTCCGATGACGATCGCGCCTGGCTCGGCATACTGGGCGAGCAGTGGAGCGAGAGTGAACAGCTCGCGATGGTCATGGCTCGTCACGAGGGCGAAGTGGACAACCACTCGTTGCGGCGCATGACGGGGCAGCATCCCGCCGACGCCAGCAAGGTGCTTACCCAGCTACGCGGCCGCGCACTGCTGGAGCGTGTCCAGCAGGCGGGGTGGCCGCCGCGCTATCAGCTTGGCCAGGCAGCATTGTCAGCTTTACCCGTTGAGGAACGAGCACCTGTTCCAGACCTAGACGGGAGTGTTATGAGTCCAGCGCCTATCGAGCTCCCTACAGCTTCTAGTGGAAGAAGTGTAGATGCTCACTCTCGTAACATAGGGGGTTCTGGCCCGAGCTTGGTGGGTTCAGGTCCGAGCTTAGGGGGTTCCGAAGCGAGCTTGGTGGGTTCTGACCCTAGCTTGATGGGTTCTGACCCTAGCTTGATGGGTTCCGAAGCAAACCTGTCAGGCCTAGGCGAAGAACACCAGCCATCTGCCGATTCATCAGGAAGCCTGCATGCCCAGCTCTCCAAGTTAGCGCAACCAGCGCGAGAGCAGCCGCACCTCGACGCAGATCTGCGTGACGCTCTCATCGAGGAACTATGCGCTTTAGCACCCCTCTCGGTCAGAGAGCTGGCCGAGTTGTTAGGACGGAGTACACAGCACCTCCGCTTCGTGATACGGCCGCTGGTTACCCTGGGTCGGTTGGTTCTCCAGTACCCCGGGCAGCCGAGCCATCCCGGTCAGCGCTATATAGCATCACGCGCCGACGGCGATGAACCCGTTCAGCGCTCCTGATGGAATCTCCCGACCAGGCTTGAAGCATGCCACAGCAGAATTCTAAGAAGAAGCTCATCAAAGCTGCCCGGCTGGCAAAGGACAGCAATGTCAGTTGAAGCCAGAAACAGACCCCTGCCGGACTGGTTTACGCGAGTGCGCACTCACCAGACCGTCCTCCCGCGCTTTCAGCGGTTCGAAGCTTGGAGCTATTCGGATGTGAACCAGATGTTCAATACGGTTCTGCAGGATCTTCCAATTGGATCGCTGTTGATTTTGGAAGTGGCTGGTGAGGAGCCGTTCGTTTCCCGGCCCATGAAAGGCGCCCCGGAGCAGGGAGAGCGAGTCACCGAGCACGTTTTGGACGGACAGCAGAGACTGACGGCGCTCTGGCGGGGTTTGCACAACAACTATGAGGACAGAACCTACTTCATTCAGTTTGGTCAAGAGCAGGAGACGGGCATGTCCTATTCGGTTACCTCAATCGCACGCTGGACGAAGGAAGGTGAGAATGAGGTGCGTCCATACTGGGCGAATAATCCTGCAAAGCAGTGGACAAAGCGTTTGGTCCCGCTTGAGCTCGCCGCTCCAGCCATCGAGGCACAACAGAATTGCCGTGACTGGCTCAGGAAGGCAATAGACGATCAGGAGAAGCGCGACAGAGTGTCCGACCAGATCACGGAGATCCGTCAGAAGTTCGCGTCGTTCAATCTCCCCTTCATGTCGCTACCTGTCACGACGCCGAAAGAAACGGCTCTGGATGTTTTCATCAAGATGAACACGTCGGCTGCTCCGCTTTCCAGGTACGACATTGTTGTTGCGCAGGTTGGGGCAAGCTTGGGTGTATCCCTGTGTACGTCCCGCTAATGTCGCGTGAGGGAACTTTCCGGTAAATGACCATCTATCACGCAGGGA
>JBPCNJ010000012.1:0-4759 GCA_051001375.1 Gemmatimonadaceae bacterium | reverse complement strand
GCTCATCAGTGAGCGTGATCGTCACGCCCTTGTTCAGGTAGGCCAGCTCGCGCATGCGATTGGCGAGCGTGTCGTACTTGTAGTTGAGCTCGGTAAAGATGAGGTCGTCCGGCTTGAACCAGACGGTCGTGCCGCGTTCATTCTTGCCGGCCTTGTCCACAACCTTGAGCTTGGTTGCGGTGACACCGCGTTTGAAATCCATGTAGTGCGTCTTACCGTCGCGCCGAACCCACACCTTGAGCTGCTCCGACAGCGCGTTCACCACCGATACGCCGACTCCGTGCAGGCCGCCGGAAACCTTGTAGCTGTCCTTGTCGAACTTGCCGCCGGCGTGAAGCACCGTCATGGCGACCTCAACCGCGGGGAGACCTTCCCCCTTGTGGATGTCCACTGGAATGCCGCGACCGTTGTCGCTCACGGTGATGGAATCGTCCTTGTGGATCGTTACTTCAACGTGGTCGGCGTGGCCGGCGAGCGCCTCATCAATGGAGTTGTCCACCACCTCGTACACGAGATGATGCAAACCGCTGGACGATGTAGAGCCGATATACATGCCGGGGCGCTTGCGAACCGCCTCAAGCCCCTTGAGAACCTGAATGTTGCCGGCGTCGTAGCTTGGCGCTGACGCTCGTTCGACTTTCTCTTTAAGAGCCATTTACCAAACCGAAAAGGGCGGTTTTAACCGATACCGAATAAAGCCCGAAACAAATGGTATCGAATTCTTCTTAATGTACACCAAAACACATCGGATAGCAAGCAGCAAAACGCACCCTAACGCGTTGTCCCGCAACGACTTGCGCTGTGCCATTAAAGCTCACCTGGGCCTCTCGGTAGCGTCCCTACCGCTCCCGCTGGAGTTGGAACCGGAGCTTCCGCACCCGCGGGCGATCTGCGCCTGAATTCAGTGCCGCTACCAGTTGCGGCTCCATCAGCTGCAGCTCTGTCATCCATGCGTTCGTCTTTACCGCGACGAAAAGGGTGGAGTCTGGCGTGACAAATAGTGGCTCGGTCACGGCCGCAATCTCGCGCCCAACCAGTTCGCTCCACTCGGGGACTACAGCCGCCTGCACCATGCGCGCATCCAGTCCGGCCTCGCGCAGGTATGCGCCGAGCGCGTCTGAAATTTTCTCAGGTCCGCGATTTGGGCCGCCGCTTGAACCGCCGGTTGAGCCACTGTTCGAGCCGCGGCGTGGTCCCCGGTTCTGTCCATCGTCTCTCACGTGGCGCCGCCGGAATCGCCCACAGCGGCATCCATGTTAGCATCGATAACACCGTCCACTACGTGCCAGCGAGACAGGCGCGTCAGGTCAGGCGGGATGTCGCTCGCGCGAGGCACGGTCAAAATTGTCTGACCGGTCGTGGTCTCGTGCAACAGTCCCAGAATGTGTGCGCTTCGCTTCACGTCCAGTTCCGCGAAGGGGTCGTCCAGCAGCAGAACGGGATCGCTTCCTTCGTGCGCCTTTATGGTCGCTGCCTCGAGCAGACGAAGTGTGATCGCCGCAGTTCGCTGCTGCCCGCCCGAGCCGAACGTGCGCAGCTCCCGGCCGCCTATCGCGATGTCGATGTCGTCCCGGTGCGGGCCGACGTGGGTCAACCCGCGCCGGATATCGATCTGGCGTTTCCGGGCCAGCGTGTCGAGCAGCTCATCGCGCGCATCGGCGGTGTTGTTCACAGTCGTCGAGTAGCGGACGGTCATTTCGTCGGGCTCGCCGATCGCGCCCGCAAGGCGCGCGAACTCGCCCTCATTCTGCTCCATCCATGCGACGCGCTCGGCCAGCAGCACCGCACCGCTCTCGGCCAGCGCCGGCTCCCAGATGGCGACCGATTCCTCAGTTTCCGCGCCGCGCCCTACAATGCGAAGCGCCGCGTTGCGCCGCGTGAGCGAGCCTCGGTACTTCTGAAGCGCGGCGAGATACCTGGGCGACGTCAACGCGAGCACCACGTCCAGAAAGCGCCGGCGCTCACTCGGCGCACCGATGATCAGCTCCACGTCACGCGGAGATATCACCACCGATGGGAGAGATCCAAGGGCCGAGCTAAGGCGCTTCACCTCGGCGCCATCGGCGACGACTTTCTTGCGGCCTCGCCGCTCGAAGGCGGCGGACAGCTCGTGGTCACCCGCCGGGCCGACGTGCGCCCGAACGTGGAACGCGTTGGCGCCGAAGTGAATGAGATCCTGGTCCCGCGCGCCGCGCATGGAGCGCAGCAGCTGGAAGTAATAGATGGCCTCGAGCAAGTTCGTCTTGCCCTGGCCGTTGTCGCCTATGATGACGACACCGTCCGGAGGAAAGACCAGGTCAGCACGCTCAATGTTGCGGAAGTCCCGGATCGCAATACGACTGAGAAGTGCCATCGGCGGCACCGGCGGCCCGTTCTGGCGACCCGACTAGCGGCCGCTGAAAGTGGGGGCGCGCTTCTCCAGGAAAGCCGACATTCCCTGCTGCATGTCATCAGTCGCGGAGAGCAGGCCGAAGTGGTTGGCCTCCAGCACAAGGCCGTCGTCCAGCGACATCTGCAACCCGCGGTCAACCGCCTCGACGCACAGGGCGACGGCGAGCGGAGCGTTTCCTATCACCTGCTTAATGATGATCCGCGCGGCGCCGATCAGCTCCGCGGCGTGCACGACCCGGTTAACAAGCCCGATGCGGTACGCCTCTTCGGCGTCAATGATTTCGCCGGTCATGAGAAGCTGCAACGCGCGCCCCTTTCCCACCAACCTCGGGAGCCGCTGCGTTCCGCCGTAGCCTGGCAGAATGCCGAGCTTCACCTCGGGCTGGCCGAACTTGGCATGCTCCGACGCTATGCGCATGTGGCACGCCATGGCCAGCTCGCAGCCGCCTCCGAGCGCGAACCCGTTCACCGCCGCGATCACGGGCTTGGGACATGTCTCGAAGCGTCGGAAGATTTCCTGTCCCGCGCGCGAGCGCCCCTTGGCGACGAACGGTGACTGACTCTGAAGCTCACTGATGTCAGCACCCGCGACGAAAGCGCGTCCCGCCCCCGTCAGAATGACCCCTCCAACGTCCTGACGTATGCGTGCCTCATTGATGGCCACGCCCAGCTCGGCGATGGTCGCGTCGTTGAGCGCGTTCAGCTTGTCGGGACGGTTGACCGTGATCGTCGCTACACGATCAGCGACCTCAAAGGTCAGGAAGTCATAGGTGGGCATGGGGAGAATATAAGCGCCAAGTGCCGGCAACTGCCCGCACTTGCCGGTCGGTCGCCAGCGCATCGGCACGGCGGGCGTCCTTCTTGCTTGGCTCCGCCGGACATGAAAGGGAAGTGGCTACTCCGCCGCGGAAATAAGCCGGGGCACTTCAAGTACGCCTCGCAGGCTGGCGTGCCGGTGAGCGAGGCGCGCGCGATCCAGATCGATGCGTTGGCGGTCCCACCGGCGTGGACCGACGTGCATGTAGCGGCGAGCGAGCGGTCGGCTATTCAGGCTTGTGGATACGACTCGCGGGGCCGCAAGCAGTACCGGTATCACCCGCGTGCCGTGCAACGTGGCCAACTGAAGAAGTACTACCGCGTGCGCCAGATGGCACGGGATCTCCCGGCGATCAGGCGCCGAGTCTTCGCGGATTTCAAGCGGCGTGGGTTTCCCAAGGAGAAAGTTTTGGCCGGGATGGTCCGCTTCCTATCTGATGGCTTCTTCCGCATCGGCAACGAACGGTATGCCAAGGAGAATCACACCTTCGGGCTCACGACGCTAAAAAAATCGCACGTGACAGTGAGTGCCGATCTGGTGACCTTCGATTTTATCGGCAAGCGATCCATCCGACACAAGAAAAAGATCGAAAGGGAAGATCTCGCGCGCTTTGTGGAGGGGTTGCTCAAGGCGCCGGGTCGGCGGCTGTTCCGATATCACGAAGCCGGAGAGTGGCACGACGTGGAGTCGGCCGACGTGAATCAGTACATCCAGTCGCTTGCCGGATTCCCATACAGCGCCAAGGATTTCCGGACCTGGGGCGGCACACTGCGGGCCGCTACGGTGTTGGCCGAGTTGGGGCCGGCGAAATCCACGCGGGAAGCAGAGAAAAATGTTGTCGCCGCTATGCGCTTCGTCGCGGCAGAGCTGGGCAACACTCCGACTATCTGTCGCAAGTCGTACGTGCATCCGGCGGTCCTCGACCGGTACGTGAAGCACGGCGCGACGATCACATGGAGTTCCGGAACGGCCGATCGCCGGAGTGCGCAGTGGGAGCATGAACCGGAGGAGTTGGGGCTGATCCAGTTTCTGGATGAGCACTTTCCAGAGCGCAGGAAGAGTCGCCGCTCCGAAACGGAGTAACCGGGGTACTTGGCGCATGGCTCCCTCGCTACTGCCACGGCGCAACGATCGGGTACAGAGTTGCGAGTTCGATGACGGCGGTCTGACGCGGCACCTCGACGGCTTGGCTGCATGCCGCGCTTGCGGCAATAGCGACCCCGCGGCCCTCCCGGTCCTGTCGCTCGCCCGCCGCGCCCAGTTGATGCTCATCGGGCAAGCACCGGGTAAGACCGAAACGATCGACAGGCGCCCCTTCGCGGGTCGTGCCGGCAGGACGCTCTTCCGTTGGCTGGCCAGGGCAGGGGTGAGCGAGGACGAAGCGCGCGAGCATATCTACATCGCCGCGATCACACGTTGTTATCCGGGCCCTAGCCCGTCCGGCCGCGGCGACCGCGTTCCCAGCTCGCGCGAGCAGGACCTGTGCGGTGGCTGGCTCCGGTCCGAGCTCCAGCTGATGCGGCCGCGGCTACTCATTCCCGTGGGGCGGCT
>JBPCNJ010000011.1:0-7403 GCA_051001375.1 Gemmatimonadaceae bacterium | reverse complement strand
GGCGTTTACGGATTCGGGAGCGGGGGGTATTGTCGGAGTGTGCTCTCCGTGTTGCGTGGCGAGGCTGCGCCGGACACCGATGGTGAGGAAGGGCGCAAGTCGCTCGAGATCATCCTCGCGATCTACGAGTCAGCGCGCACTGGAAAGGTGATACCACTGCCACCACGGTAGCTGTTACGAGCCGTTACGCGCTGATACGGCAGCGGTCGGCTCTGGATCAGCGCGGACCCAGGAGTACTGCGGGTCTTTCGCCTCCTGATGGCCACTCCGTGGCGAGCCTCCAGCGCGACCCCAACGCGCTTCGATTGATTGACTTACCCCCCGCCGCGGGGCGATCTTATACGGCTGTAGTGGCGCCCGCCTGACTGGGCGCCTTCTCTTCGCCTGCCGACCCTCGATGGCCGTCCCACTCCTAGACCTCAAAGCTCAGCACGCAACGATCCGCGAGGAGGTGCTCGGAGCCATCATGCCCATCGTCGATGGCCAGACGTTCATCCTCGGCGAGCCGGTCCAGCGCTTCGAGCGCGAGGTGGCGGCACTCTCAGGAACGAAGCATGCGATAGGGTGCGCTAACGGTACCGACGCGATCCTGCTCGCTCTACGAGCGCTGGACGTGGGCCACGGTGACGCAGTCGTTACCACTCCGTTCACCTTCTTTGCGACCGCCGGCACGGTCTACAACGTCGGTGCCAGGCCAGTGTTCGCCGACATCGATCCGGACACCTTCAACATTTCCGTGGACGCGGCGGCGGCGGCCGTCAGCAGTACCCCCTCGGCCAAAGCGGTGATCGCCGTAGATTTGTTCGGCCAAATGGCCGCAATCGACCAGTTCGAGGCCGCGCTGCCAGACGGAATGCCTTTGATCGAGGACGCCGCACAGTCCATCGGCGCCCGCCGCCGGGTGGGCGGCGAATGGAAGAGCGCCGGCGAGCTGGCCACAATTGGCACCTTCAGCTTCTTTCCGTCCAAGAACCTGGGCGGTTACGGCGATGGCGGCATGATGGTCACTCAGGACGACGGCCTCGCCGCCCGGCTCACGCGACTCAGAACCCACGGCAGCGTCAGGACGTATTTCCACGAGGAAGTCGGTTACAACAGTCGTCTGGATACACTCCAGGCTGCCGTTCTCGCGGCCAAACTGCCGCATCTGGGGAGCTGGAGTGCCGCTCGCAGACATAACGCCGCGTTGTACAACGTCGCTTTCGCCGACCTAGATGGCATTCGCACGCCGGTGGTCGATATTAGTAATGAATCGATTTACAACCAGTACACTCTTCGCGCCGAAAGGCGGGACGAGTTGCAGTCGTTTCTGAAGGACCGCGGCATCGGGAGCGCAGTGTACTATCCGCTCCCGCTGCACCTGCAGCCCTGCTTCGCGTATCTCGGGTACAAGGAGGGCGACTTCCCCGAGAGCGAGCGGGCAGCCAGGGAAGCGATATCGATTCCCGTGTTCCCCGAGCTGACCGACTCCCAACGGGACGAGGTCATCTCTACCGTCCGCGCTTTCTACGGCCGCTGAGGCCCGCAATAACCTATGGATACCAAACAGCGTCTTCTTGATGCCATCACCGATCGCTCCGCAGTGCTGGGCGTTGTCGGACTGGGATATGTCGGTCTGCCGCTCGCGCTCGAGTTCGCGCGCGCAGGCTTCAAGGTCATCGGCTACGATGTGTCGCAGCGCACGGTCGACCAGCTCAACAACGGGATCTCGCACATCCAGGACATCTCGTCCAAAGAGCTCGCGGCGGTGGTCAAGGATGGGCGGTTCACAGCCACGACGGATGCTTCCCGGATTAGCGAGATGGATGCGATCTCCATCGCAGTCCCCACTCCGCTGGTGAAGACGCGCGACCCTGACATGAGCTACGTGGTTGCTGCTACGGCGACGATTACGAAGCACGCGCATCGCGGTATGCTCGTCGTTCTGGAGAGCACCACATACCCTGGCACGACCCGCGAGCTGATGCAGCCCAAGTTGGAAGCGGCCGGTCTGAAAGTCGGCGAGGACGTGTTTCTCGCCTTCAGTCCAGAGCGCGTGGACCCGGGCAATCCGGTCTGGAATACGAAGAACACGCCCAAGGTGGTCGGCGGCATCACGCCCGCGTGCACAGAGCTCGCGAGCGCACTGTACGCGAGCTGTCTCGACACCATCGTACCCGTCAATTCAACCGAGACGGCCGAGCTGGTCAAACTGCTCGAGAACACGTTCCGTTCGGTCAACATCGGCCTCGTCAACGAGATGGCAATCGTCTGCGACAAACTCGGCGTCGATGTGTGGGAAGTGATTGACGCCGCGGCGACCAAACCATTCGACTTCATGAAGTTCACCCCTGGACCCGGGATCGGCGGCCACTGCATTCCGCTGGACCCGCACTACCTTGCGTGGAAGATGCGCACGCTCAACTACAAGACGCGCTTCATCGACCTTGCGAGCGAGATCAATTCGGAGATGCCGGCCCTCGTGGTAGAGAAGGTGGCCAAGGCGCTGAACGACGAGCGTAAGGCCGTGAACGGGAGCCAGGTGCTGGTGCTGGGCGTCGCATACAAGAAGAACATCGACGACATGCGCGAGAGTCCCGCTCTGGATGTGATGCGGTTGCTGGAAGAGCGCGGCGCTGTTGTGACATATCACGACTCGCACGTTCCCACGTTCCGTGAGGACGGGCATACGTTCACGAGCGTTGATCTCACGAATGAGGTGCTCGAGAACACTGATGCCGTGGTGATCGTTACCGACCACGACTCTGTGGACTACCAGCGTGTGGTCGACCTCGCATCCGTGGTTGTTGACGCGCGCAATGCCACTAAGGGGATGAAGTCGGACAACGGGCGCATCGTTGCTCTCTCGTCGTTGCATCAGCACGAATACGAGCCAGCCGGCGCTCTATGAAGATCGCGGTAATTGGTACGGGCTACGTCGGGCTGGTGGCCGGCGCATGCCTTGCCGAGACGGGTAACACCGTCGTCTGCGCCGATCTGGACGGGAGCAAGATCGAGTGTCTCAAACGAAACGAGATACCGATCTTCGAGCCAGGACTGGATAGCATCGTCGAGCGCAATCAGGCGGATGGTCGCCTGTCGTTCACGACGGACGTGGCTGGAGCCGTCGCGGAGTCCGACGTTGTCTTTATCGCGGTGGGGACGCCTCCGGATGAGGATGGATCGGCTGATCTATCGCATGTTCTGGCGGTTGCCGAAACGATCGGCGAGAATCTGTCGCGCGAGACGGTGGTGGTTACCAAGTCCACCGTACCGGTGGGTACCGCGTCGCTGGTGCGTGCCGCGGTCGCGCGGTACGCCAAACATCCTTTCCACGTTGTGAGCAACCCCGAGTTCCTGAAGGAGGGAGCCGCGGTGGATGACTTCCTCAAGCCCGACCGAGTCGTGCTCGGGGTGGACAGCGACTTTGCGCGTGCGACGATGGGAGAGTTGTACGCCCCTTTCGTGCGCACGGGGCGCCCCGTTCTGTACATGGACATAGCGTCAGCCGAGATGGCCAAGTATGCGGCCAACGGAATGCTCGCGACTCGTATCTCGTTCATGAACGAGATTGCCGCTCTGTGCGAGGCGACCGGGGCGGACGTGGATCACGTTCGCCGCGGCCTGGGGAGTGACACCCGGATCGGGCCAAGCTTCCTGTTTCCGGGTCCCGGTTACGGCGGGAGCTGTTTCCCGAAAGACGTCAAGGCACTTGTCAAGACGGCTTGCGCCGCGGGCGTTCCCCTCGACGTGCTTGGCGCCGTAGATCGCTCCAATGAGCGGCAGAAGCGGTACCTGGGCGAAAAGCTGCGGGTGGCGCTGGCACCACACCTGAGCCAGGCGACTGGAGCCGGGCACGACGGAAGGCCTTTGAGCGGTGCGCACATCGCGGTCTGGGGCCTTTCGTTCAAGCCCGGGACCGACGACATGCGGGAGGCGCCCGCGCTCGTCCTCATTGATCAGCTACTTGCCGCTGGGGCAACAGTATGCGCGCACGACCCCGCCGCAATGGATGAGGCGCGCCGCCGTCTCGGCGACACGATCAGTTATGCAGATACGGGGTACGAGGCGTTAGCGGGAGCGGATGCGCTCGTCATCGTGACGGATTGGAATGAGTACCGTCACCCCGATTTTCAGCGCGTGAAGCAAACGCTAAAGCGCCCCCTGGTCGTTGACGGCAGGAATCTCTACGATCCGGCCAAGATGGCTGACGTTGGAATTACTTATTACTCGATAGGGCGGCCGCTCGCCGGCGCCAGGGTACACACCGCGTGAACAGTCTGCACCGCTGGCTGGTGATCGTGACCGCGGCACTCGGCGTCGTGCTTGGCACCGCCGCATGCCACAAGGCATTCGATCCAAAGATTTACGCGAGCAACCCGGATGCGCTCTTCGCGGCGTCTCTGGGCCAGTTGAATCACCAGCACTATGAGGACGCGGCCAAGGGCTTCGATCAGCTAACGCACGCTCTGCCCGCGCGCGATCCGCTTCTTCCGTTGTCGTACTACTATCTGGGCCAGGCACAGGAGAAGGGCGGCAGTCATCTTCTCGCCGCTCAGAGCTTTGCCCGGATCGCCGACGCATTCCCCGACGACAGCCTCGCTGATGATGCGCTGCTGGCGAGTGGGCGGTCGTACGCCAAGATGTGGCGCAAACCGGAGCTGGACGCGCAGTACGGGATTTCAGCTGAACGCACGTTGCGGAATCTCGTTTCACTGTATCCCGACTCCAAGCTCGTGCCTGTGGCGACCGTGGACATCGGGCGGCTGGATAACATGTTCGCAGACAAGGATCTCCAGACGGCGGAGCACTACATGCACCGTGGCGCGTACGATTCAGCGATCATTTATCTGAAGGACATCGTTCGGCTGCATCCGGGGACACCTGCAGCGCGCGATGCGTACCTGCGCCTGCTCGACTCGTATCGTGCGATACGGTACACGGCCGACGCCAGGGATATCTGTGACGCTATGACGAAGACCTACCCTAGCGATCGGGAGGTGCGCGAGCAGTGCGGCTCGGCGTCTTCGGCGGCAGTTTCGACCCCCCGCACATAGGCCACTTCCTCGCGGCCGTCGACGCCGCGGAGAGGCTGGGGCTGGATCGCTTGGTTTGGGTGCCCACTGCCCATCAACCGCTCAAGGCCGCAATTCCGCATGCTGCCACTTCGGAGCAGCGCTATGCGATGGTTGTCATGGCAGCGTCGGCCAACCCAAAATTCGGCGCCAGCCGGATCGAAATAGACCGGTCCGGGTTATCTTACACGATAGAGACAGTTGAGGCGTTCGCTCGGGAATATCCCGACGCCGAGCGCTTTTTGCTGGTCGGAGAGGATGCGTGGTCTCGCTTCGAAGAATGGCGCGAGCCCGAACGTATCCGAACGCTCGTCCAGATTGAAGTTTTAGCTCGGCATGACGACAGTACGCATGCGGGCCGGGTTGTAGAGGTGTCGTCCACTGAGGTCCGTGCGCGGGTGCGCGACGGGAAGTCGGTACGCGGCTTCGTGCAGGACGCGGTCGCCCAGATAATCGAATCCGAAGGGTTGTATCAATGGTAACCAACTTGTTCAAATCCGTCTTCGGCACCCGGCACGACCGGGAACGGCGGCGCGTACAGCCTCTGGTCGATGAAATCAACGAGCACTACGGCCGCCTCGGGACGGTTTCAGAAGATGAGCTGCGCGGCCAGACGGCGAAGTTCCGTGCGCGGTTGCAGGAAGCTACGGGCGACATAGAGCGCCGCATCGCGGAGCTACGTGAGCAGAAGCATGCGACCGCGGACGCCAAGGACCGCGAGACGATCGATGATGAGCTGGGCGGCCCTGACGGCAAGGGCGGACTGGAGGCGGAGCTACGCGACGTCACGGCGGCGAGCCTTGAGGCGATCCTTCCCGAAGCCTTCGCCACCGTGCGCGAAGCCGCGCGCCGGCTTGTTGGCACGCAGGTGATGGTGACTGGTCATGAGACCGAGTGGAACATGGTGCACTACGATGTTCAGCTCGTGGGTGGAATCCAGTTGCATCGCGGCCGCATCGCTGAAATGGCCACGGGCGAGGGGAAGACACTCGTCGCGACACTGCCACTGTATGTCAACGCGCTGGCCGGAAAGGGAGCTCACCTGATCACGGTGAACTCGTATCTCGCCCGTCGTGATTCGCAGTGGATGGGGCACGTGTACAACTACCTCGGGCTTACCGTCGGCTGTCTCGACGACACCGAGCCGGGCACTCCCGAGCGCCGCGCCGCGTATGAAGCGGACATCACATACGGCACCAACAACGAGTACGGCTTCGATTACCTGCGCGACAACATGGTTGTCGGGTTGGAGCAGCGGGTTCAGCGCGGCCACGCTTACGCGATTGTCGACGAAGTGGACTCGGTGCTGATCGATGAGGCACGGACTCCGCTCATCATCTCCGGGCCGGTGGGGAACGAAGGCGACGTTGAGTACGCGTTGCATAACCCCGCGGTCGGCCGGCTTGTGCGCATGCAGGGCGATCTCGTCAACACGCTCGCTGCCGACGGTGAGCGCGCGTTGCGGGAGGGCGACACGGACAGTGCAGCCCTGCTGCTGTACAAGGCGCAGCTAGGTGCTCCGAAGAACAAGCGGCTGACCAAGCTGCTGAACGAGCCGGGCGTAAAGCAGCTCGTTCAGCAGATGGATCTGAAGCACATCGGCGACAGAAAGCTGCCGGCGAACAAGCAGGAATTCAGGGAAACCGAAGAGGATCTGCTCTTCGTGCTGGATGAGAAGGGGCACTCCGTGCATCTCACCGATCGCGGCATCGACTTCCTCTCGCCCAACGATCATGACGAGTTCATTCTACCGGACATCTCGCAGGAAGTACATGCGATCGATCATGCGACGGACCTGACGCCCGCGGAGAAGATCGAGCGACGGAACACGGTGAATCGCGAATACGCGGGCAAGGCTGAGAAGCTGCACATCATTCACCAACTTCTGCGCGCGCACTCGCTGTACGAGCAGAACGTGAACTACGTGGTGCAGGAAGGCGAAGTGCTGATCGTTGACGAGTTCACCGGGCGAACGATGCCGGGTCGTCGCTGGTCGGAAGGGTTGCACCAGGCCGTCGAGGCCAAAGAAGGCGTGAACGTGCACGGCGAGACGCAGACGCTCGCCACGATCACGATTCAGAACTATTTCCGCATGTACGACAAGCTGTCGGGCATGACGGGAACGGCGGAAACTGAAGAGACGGAATTTCACGAGATCTACAAGCTTGGCGTGGCGGTAATTCCCACGAACAGGCCGATCATCCGCAATGATCGCAACGATCTCGTGTACAAGACGCGACGCGAGAAGTACAACGCCATCGTCGAAGAGACGCAGCGGCTGCACGCGCTCGGCTTCCCCGTGCTGGTGGGAACGGTGAGCGTCGAGGCTTCGGAGACGTTGTCCAAGCT
>JBPCNJ010000010.1:0-3397 GCA_051001375.1 Gemmatimonadaceae bacterium | reverse complement strand
TCTGAGAGGGAATCATCCTACCGCCCGTCGCTCTGGAAAGACCTATCAGCCGGTACCCGCAACTGGCGTTCCCGTTCAGCCAAATCGCGGGACTGGGGAGATCTGTTCGCGAAGCCGATCTCGCCCGTGCAGCTGACGGCTCAAGTCAGCGCCTGGTCCATACCAGAACCGCGCCACAGCCGTTGGACTCATACTGGACCGGCGCGCCGGCGACACCGGTGTACACTTCGATGCCGGCGACCTGTTCCGGCCGAACGAACTGGTCGATGTTTTGCGCGCCATCGGCCATGTGCACGCCGTCGAGGTACACCTCCGGTGAACAGCCGCCACGCACCGAGAGCTGATAACCGGAGCGGCCGGGACTCACGCGCAGACCCGGGGTCGAACGGAGCGCGTCGGTGATGGATATGGTTGCATATCGCTCTATGTCCTCAGCTGTGATGTAGTAGCCGGAGCCACCCTGCCTTCTCCTCAGAAACTCGTTCAGGCCTTGCCTTCCGGCCGAGCGTTTCCCAAAGACGCTGACCGGCTGCAGCGTTGTCGCGCGCTCATCGACCGATAGAGCCACGGAGGCGGTCTTGTTGCTCGCGAGATCCACAGCGGTATGCGCCGGGACGAATCCAAGTGCGCGTGCCTCGACATTAACGGTGCCGGCCGGTAGGTCGGCGAGAGCGAACTTGCCTTCGGCATCCGTGTTCGCTGTCAGGCCCGTTCCCCAGACCAGCACCTTCGCGCCGTTGATCGGGCGCTTGTCCGGTCCGCGCACTGTCCCGGAGAGTCGGGCAGAGCCACGCAGGACGGTGTTACTGTCCGCTGTAGTCACAGCCGCGGTTGAATCGCCGATCGCGAAGTCACGCCTTGCCACACTACTAGCCGGTATATGAACGTCAATCAGACCGCTCTGACGTCCAACTGCTTCAGCGCTCCCCGCAACGTCGTCGTCGCCGGGCAGTCCGCAGATGAGGTACGAGCCATCTTCGCGCACCTGCGCCGGAACGCGTTTACGCTCGGAATGAAGTCCCTGTTTATCGATGACAGTCTCGATCCAGGTCACAATGACCTTGGCGCCCGGCACTGGCGTGCCGCTGTCGGCGCTGCGTACGACGCCGGCCATCGCGCCAGTGGAATCCCCTGCCGGACGCGAGCCGCACACGGCGGTCAGAACGCGACTCGTGCCAGGAATCGCGAGATCGAGCGACACGACCGGCGCCGCGGTGATCGTCACCACTTTGAGTGGCGCCTCCAACCCGAGTGCATCGAGGTTTGGATGAAAGAAGCCCGCGATGTACTGGCCGGTCCGCACCTGCGGGATTTGGAATCTGCCCGCCGAGTCGCTGACGGCTGAGTAGAGCCGCTGGCGCTTGGTAGCATCGATCAGCTGAACCACCGCATTGGCGAGCGGTGCTCTTGCGACACTGTCATACACGGAGCCCGATACAGTGACCGTCTGGCCGGTGTCCGCCGTCACCGCCGCCGGCGCACCCTGCTGAGCGGCTGCGGACGAGGTTAACCCAGACAACGTCATGAGGGTCGCAAGTAGCACGACGAGCGAAGCACGGCTGTCGACAGCGCGCATTGTACGATTGGCTAGTGGAGCCGGATACTGGAGGATATTCGCGGGTGAAAACTTAACCTGAAGTGCTCGCGCGTATATTTCGGAGAGCCATGACCGATGCAGCCCTGTCCGCCCTGTACCAGGAGATGATCCTGGACCATTACCGCCGCCCTCGGAACAAGGGGAAGCTGGAGCGGGCGGATGTATCGGTTCCGATGCGCAACCCGCTGTGCGGCGACGAGATCACGCTGGAGCTGTCGCTTGATGGCGATGACGTGTCGGACCTGCGCTTCACGGGACAGGGTTGCTCCATCTCGCAGGCCTCCACGAGCATGATGACCGAGCTTGTGAAGGGAAAGAGCACAGAGGAAATCGATCGACTGCGCGACCGGTTCCGGGCAATGGTGATGGGTGACAGGGATGCCGCCCTGGACGAGTCGCTCGGTAAAACCCGGTGCCTGTCTGGTGTCGCACGCTTCCCTGCCCGCGTCAAATGCGCCCTGCTCGGGTGGAACGCGCTGGAGCAAGGCCTAAAACAACAAGTGCTCCGGCAGGCACATGCGACGACAGTAGCCGAGGATTCGCTCGACAGTCTGTAACAGGTAACATGTTGTAACAGGTTTTAACGTGTTGTAACATGTTGTAACACATTGTAGGAGATTGGAGTCATGCGGGGTACGCTCATGTCTCGCTCGCTGCTTGTGCGATTCGCAGCTCTTCTGGCACTCGTGTCAGTGTTGCCGCTCCTGGCGGTGCGCGCGCAGCTCACGCCACGTGACTCGCTCCGTATCCTGAACGACGCGCGCTCGGCGCAGTTCAGGTTCGAGACATCTCGCCGCATGAACCTGCCGCGCCTGCAACCATCGGCGCAACATCAGTGCGATGCGCTCATTGGCCGCATGTGTTACTGGAACGAGGATGATGACGGCAGCCAGCGCGACACAGCAGTCGCGGAACCGGGCCCTATCCGTCGCGCGCGAGCAAGGCTCATCACCACCCTGAATGGGCTTGCCGCCCGGTCCCCCGCTGATACATGGGTCACCGGACAGCGCGTACGCTATCTGGTCGAAGAAGGTGCCGACTCCGCGGCCATCGCCGCCGGTCGGCAGTGCCGTTCAGTAACATGGTGGTGCAAGGTGCTGACCGGCTACGCCCTGCACTCGGCCGGCGACTACTCCGCCTCGGAGGTAACCTTTGACTCCGCACTTGCCACGATGCCGCACGATGTTCGCTGCAAGTGGACCGACATCGCATTGCTGCTGACGGACAAGGAGCGTGATGCTTACCAGCGTCTTGCGTGCAACGCACGCGGTCAGATGGAGCAACACTTCTGGAAGCTGGCCCAACCGTCGTACGCGGTACGCGGCAACGATCGGCGCACCGAGCATTTCTCGCGCGTGCTACTGGCTGACCTGTGGTCGTCGTCGACTACGAATGCGTACGACATGCCGTGGGGCGACGATATGCGCGAGATTATCGTTCGCTACGGTCTGCCACTCTGGTACGCCACTAGCTGGTCGACTGGTGCTGGAAGCGCGGCCGCGGTAACCGGACATGACCGGCCCCACAGTTATCACTTTGTCGCGTCAGCGGGCAGTGATGGTACGCGTTGGGATCTGCGCTCCAAAACTGCCCGCGAAAAATACGCGCCTCCTTACATCGACAGCGTGGCCGATCTTGACGCGCAGTTTGCGATGCTCAAGCGTGGCGACTCGGCTGTGCTCGTAGCGATCTACGCACGCGCAACGAGACCGGACAGCACCGTACTCTGGCTGTCGGGAGACTCAGGGACGATCGTCGTTACACACGATAGCGCTCACGCACAGGTGAGGCGCGCGCAGG
>JBPCNJ010000009.1:0-6905 GCA_051001375.1 Gemmatimonadaceae bacterium | reverse complement strand
CAAACAGATCCTGCTTGCTGGCAAAGTGCGAATACAGCGTCTTTTCCGTGACCGCGGCCCGTGCCGCGACAGCGGAGGTCCTGCATCCCGAGTACCCATACTCCGCGAACAGCTCGAGTGCGGCCGCCACGATCCGCGTCTGAGTGTCTGTCAGGGGAGGGTGATCGCGCCGTCGAAGGAGTTCGGCGAGTGCGCCAGGCGACAACGCCGCTTCGCTGTTCGTTTTGGCCATGAATAGGGTGCGGGATGCGGCTGATGCCAACTGAGCCGGTCGATTAAGTCCGGGTACTAGATCAAGTTAGCCGAGATGACGCCGAGCCCGTCACGGAGTTCAGCGGATCCTAGAGCCTTGCTGGGCCTGGGCGGTGCCGCTAGCTCACCGCCCAAGAGTTATCCATCCAGCTCGCTGACTCAGGAGCGTTCCGTGCGTTCCCTGTGTTCCCTGTGTTCCCTGTGTTCCTGCACCACCGAGCTTCCGAGCGCGATCACGCTCTCCACGAGTAGCTCGAAATCCGCGCGCACACTCCGGTGGTTCGTGATCGCGACGCGAATTCCAAAACGGTTACCAATCCGCGTACGCGTGGGAACTGCAACTCCGCTTTCCTGCAGCCGTGCAAGGATCTCCGAATTGACAGCGTCCATAGCATCTGATGGAACGCCAGCACGAGCATACCGAAAGCAGACTATGTTGAGAGCGACGGGAGCGAGCAATTGGAGGTTCGGGTTGGCACGGACGAGATCAGCCAGATACCGTGCCTGTGCGACATTCTGTTCTACCAGGCGGCCCAGCAGCTCCGTACCGTGTTCCTTCAGCAACATCCACACGCCAACGGCTCGCGCTTCTCGCGATAACTCCACTCCGAGTTCGTTCCAACGGAATGGGTCCGCCTCCGCGCCACGCTCGGCAAGCCCCAGGTAAGCCGCCGACGAGGAGGCAAATGTACGACGGTGTGCGGCCTGGTTGCGCACCAGGACGGCCGCCGCGCTGTACGGTACATGCAGCCACTTGTGAAAGTCGAATGCGAGCGAGTCCGCCTGCTCCATACCTGCGAGCCGCTGTCGAAGTGTCGGTGAGAGTGCAGCCACCGCGCCGAAGGCGCCGTCCACGTGGAACCACAACCCCCTCTCACGCGCGATAGCTGCCAGCGCTGAAAGGTTGTCGATCGCTCCGGTGCCGACAGTGCCCGCGTTGCCAACAATGCAGAACGGGCGGAGACCGGCGGCCAGATCACGAGTGATAGCGTCCTCCAATTCGTCTAACCTGATTTCGCAGTTGTGGTCGGTAGTGATCCTGCGAACCGCGTCCATGCCGAGCCCAAGCACGGCTACTGCGCGGTGAACGGAATTGTGCGTCTCCTCGGAGCAATACACCGTCATCGCCGGACCACCCGCCAGACCGCGGGCGTGAACGTCGAAGCCAGCTCGCACGTCTCGTGCAACAGCAAGCCCTATCAGGTTCGCTGTCGAGCAACCGCTTACCATTACGCCACTCGCCCCGGCCGGGAAGCCCATAATTTCCCTGCACCATGCAAGCACCTGCCCTTCGACATGTGACGCCGCACTGTCAATCGTGCTCACATTGTCATTGAGCGCCGCCGTGAGCATCCCGGTGAGCGCACCCAGTGCCGTGCCAGTTCCCATCACCCGCCCCCAGAAACGCGGGTGAATGTTACCTGTCCGATAAGGCAGGACCAGGTCACGGAAATCAGCATATGCATGCTCCGCGCGTTGGCCCGAACGTGGTACAGGCAGCCGGAGCCGCTCCGCGACATCCGCCGGAACCGGGCGCCAGGCAGGATCGCCGCGAACGTGCTGGAGCATGCTCATCACGTCGTCAACCATGCGATGCCCGAGTGCGCGCATAGTATCCCAATCTTCGGGGTCGAGCGTCAGTTCTCGCTCCGAGGCAGCGCCGCGCGCTGCATTGGCCCGCGAAGCAGAGAGACTACCGGTTGTAGGCGTTGGGGGCTGATCGGCCGGCATATCTTTCCCTTGTGATGCGTAAGCATACAATTAACTTTGTATGCACTATCACCATGTGACACTCGCAGTATTGTATGTAACCGTACCGGAGACTGCCAGTATGTCGCAGCAACGTCAGTCCCGGACATGGCGCCCCCATCTCTCCGGTCGGTCTGGCCCGCTGTATCGCGCGATTGCCGATGCGATCGAGGCGGATACGCATAGCGGAGTGCTCGCGGCCGGCGATTCGCTCCCAACACAGCGTGAGTTAGCCGATTCGCTGGGCGTCAACTTCACGACAATTACCCGGGCGTACGCCGAGGCGCGGCGCCGCGGGCTAATCACGGCTCGGGTGGGGCGCGGCACGTTCGTGGCCGAGCCGCGACTGGCGCGCGAGGATCAGCCCGAGCCAGGCATTCGAGACTACAACCTCTCCGTCAACCAGGGCCCGGTGCGGCCGTGGCTCACTCACGCCTTGAAGCAGACGCTCGGCAGGTTGAGCACGGACTCGAGCGTCGTGCGCAACTTCCTGAGCTACAACTCGCAAGACGGGGGGAGCCCGGCGGCTCGGGACGCCGGCGTGCTCTGGCTTGAGCGGTGTGGCGTCCCGGGCACGCGGGATCGCCTTGTAATCGCGCAGGGAGCCCAGCACGCCGTGAGCATGCTCCTGCAAGTCCTTGCGCGGCCCGGTGACACCATGCTCGTCGAGGCGCTGTCGTACCCTGGCTTCCGCTCAGCCGCCCAGCTCGCCGGAGTGCGTATCGTCCCGGTGGTAATGGACGACGATGGCATCGACCCCGAGGCACTCGAACAAGCGTGCCGGCGGTATTCGCCACGACTCCTCTGCTGCGTCCCCACACTACAGAATCCGACGACCGCGATCATGCCGCTGGACCGCAGGCACGCCCTGATCAACATCGCTCGACGGTATTCTCTCGCAGTCATTGAGGATGATGCTTACGGCCCACTGGCCCTGGACCCGCCTCCCACCCTGGCCGCGCTTGCACCCGATCTGGTGACCTACGTCGGGAGTCTGTCGAAATGTGTGGCACCGGGTCTTAGAACCGCTTTCCTTCTGACGCCGACATCTGCCGATGCCGAACGACTTCAGGCCGCCGTTCGCGCCTCCGTGCTCATGCTTTCACCCATCCCGATAGCCCTGGCGTCGGCGTGGATCCGTGACGGCACCGCGGAACGGGCACTCAACGATCTCAGGCAGGAAATGACAGCTCGCGGAGCGCTCGCCAGGACAGTGCTCGCTCAGTACGACCTCTCGCTACCCAGCGGATCACTGCACGCTTGGCTCCGCTTGCCGTTCTCCTCGAGTGTCGCAGCGTTCGTTGCGCGGGCGCACCAGTGCGGCGTCCGTGTGGCGCCTTCAGACTGGTACGTCATGCCCCCACCGGGCGATGTGCCCACGTCGGCGTCGCTTGCACCTTCGGCCGTTCCGGCCGTGCGCCTGGCACTCGGAGCGGAGCAGGACCGCGGCCGAGTTGCAGAGGCCCTGTCCCGGTTGGCCTCCATCCTGGGCCGCCCGGGCTCGCTCCAGACGTCGAGTCTCTGAAACCTGCCGTCCACCAACAACCTCGACGCAGATGGATAGTCCGCGCGTCTCCCCGAACAAGGATTGTCCTGGCGTGAGGCGCGCTCCCCAAGACCACACTCGGGACATGCGGGAAATCCCGCAGAACTGAAATCCACGTTCTCGCCCAGATGAACCTCGAGTGCTTTGTCTGCAATCTCTACGTTGTCACTCCTGCACGGAACGCTCCCTGACAACCGCTGCCATCGCAACGTCCGACGCATCACCCGAGGAAGAGAGTCCTTCGATCACACCCGCGACATCCTGGGCAGAACGGTTCTGACTCGCTTTCCACTTGCCCTCGATGCGTGTTATCCGAAGCTCGAGTCCAACTATCGATGCCAGTAGCCGCTCGATGTATTCCCTGGGCGCATCGCTTACCGCCCAGGAATGCTCACGTTCACTTTCCTGTTGGTGGGTCAGCGCCTGCACATGTCGCAACAGGAAGTCAGGATCGTTGGTCGCGCGCAGTTCACCGTAAACGTGCACGGCGACGTAGTTCCACGTCGGGACTACCTTGCCGTGTCGTTGCTTTGACGGATACCAACTCGGCGTGATGTACGCGTCCGGCCCGGCGAAGATGACCATCGCTTCCGTGGAATCACCCACGCGCGAGTGATGCGGATTCGCCCGCGCTACGTGGCCCCGCAAGACACCCGCAGGACCGCTCGCGCGGTCGAGGACAAACGGCAAGTGCGTCGCCACAAGACCCGCAGGTGAGGTGGTAACAAGCACGCCCATGGGATTGGCTGCAAGGAAATCGTACTGCTCGCCGGCCCGTGTTTCGGCGAAAGCTGGAGGAGTGTACATCTAAGTGGGTCCTGTGACAGATGTTCTTTGGAGGTGAAGTGCATCCTGTGATCAGGCCTGCTGCAAGTCGCCATCTCACATCTCAGCATACAAACCGTATTGTATGGATGTACTTCCTCTGACACTTCCCTACACCGGACATATAAACCTGGATCAATATCAAAACAATGGCGAACTCGCCAAAAGTGCGGCGCAGGCGGCAGCTGGTGACCGCTCTCGCCCCTCTACAGCACGTCGAGCGTGAGCAGGAGGAGACGACTCGGGTCGACGATCACATCGATACCTGCTATCCGTCCATGTGCGACAGTGAGAGCGAGCACGACGTGCAGCTTCCCATCCGTTTCCACGACGAGGCCGACTGCCTCGTTCACAAGCGCCACGCGGCCGGATACAGCACGCTCGGTGAATGCGAGCGAGCGCCGTGCTATAGCGGCGGCACCGCGTACTTCGACTTCGCGCAAGCCACCGTCCGGTGACGGCATCGGGCGAGCCCCACGCACGCGGGATGACGCGGTGGAGAACCAAACTGATCCACTCCGACACCCGGCGGTCAGGCCGCGATCGCGCTCGTTGACTTTGCGTTCCTGAGCGCGGGCGACCACGTGCTGATCCCCAATAGCATCTACGGTGCCAACCGCCAGCTCGCGGATGACGTGCTGCGCCGGTTTGGCGTCGACGTCGAGTACTATCCGTCGCTTGATGGCGCAGCTATCAAAACGCAGATTGAACCGAACACGCGGCTCGTGCGGTGCGAGAGTCCGGGCTCGGGGCTCCCGTCCTGCGCCGGACACAATGTCTAAAACGCGACTTCACCGGCTCGACGAGTGTGTTCTCGATAGTGTTTCGCTAGGGGACGACCAGGAAGTCAATCATCCGGTTCGTCGATTCACTCGCACTGCTCAAAATCGGCTACAGATGGGGCGGTGTGACCAGTCTTGTGATGCCGTTCTTCAACCTGCCGCGAAACTACGAGAACTACGGTAATCGCGTGGTGCGGCTCCTCATCGGAGAAAGAATAGCCGGTTCGGGTTCGGCCGAAGAAACAAGCGCGTACTGCATCATAGACACCGTCGCAACTCGGGCGTGTGCGCAAAGGTTTCGCACACACCCTGATTACTGGTCTTCGCGAGCCGCGGACCGCCTACGCGTGGTGATCCGCGGTCCTTCGCGTGACATCAGCCAGCCGAGGAGCAGGAAGCCGACGCCCGCAATCGCGAGGAAGAGCCAGTCGTAGATCGGGATGCGCGTCGGCAGGTCATGCACGTGGTGAATCCCCAGGATCTGGTGGTCGACGATCCCCTCCACCAGGTCGAAGATGCCCCACCCGAGCAGCAGCTGGCCCGTGAAGGCGCGCAGGGACGGCAGCACGGCGCCGTGTAGTGCATCTCTCAGCAGCAGGTAGATCCCGACGAGCGTGATCACCCAGACCGCTGCGTGGAACTCGCCGTCCCAGATCATGTTCTGTCGCATGGCGTCCATCGTCGTTGGCGGCAGCACCGAGGAGCCCATGTTGTGCCACTCCAGGATCTGGTGCAGCAGGATACCGTCGACGAAACCACCCATGCCGATGCCGATGGTGATGCCGGCACGCTTGCTGGGTGGCGCGAGGGGGGGCGCTGGAAACGCAGTCATGCGCGGGTCGGGGCAACGGGGAGCGCTCGGGACACTGGTGCGCGAACGCCGTCCGGCCAGCGCCTGCACACCGCGTGCCCGCGCCCGGCTCCATGGGCCGCCGCGACGCCCTATGTCCAGAGTAAGCAGGCCGCGAGCGTCAACATGGCGAGGAAGTGGGCGGCGCGCTTCTCGTAGCGAGTGGCGATCCGGCGACACTGCTTCAGGCGATTGATGAGCCGCTCGATCCGGTTCCGGTCGCGGTACACCGCCCGGTCGAGCGGGCGATGCCGCCCGTCCTAGGGCCGCTGGTCGCGGCGATGCGGGATCACGGATTGAATCCCGCGCCGCGCCAGGGCGTGTCGCACAGCGGGATAGCTGTATCCTTTGTCGCCGACGAGCCGCCGCGGCCGGACCCGAGGACGGCCCGGCCCTGCGCGGCGCACCTGGCCCTGAGCGAGGAGGGCGCCGAGGAACACCGACTCGTGACGCTCGCCACCGGACACCAGCAAGACGAGTGGCTTCCCACCACCCTCAGCGCGAATGTGCACCTTGGTCGAGAAGCCACCACGCGACCACCCGAGGGCCTCATCGTGCTGCCCACCAACAGCGCCCGCGGCGTGTTGGTGCGCCCGCACGACGGTTCCGTCGACATAGTGCGTGTCCCAATCGAGCTCACCGCAGCGGTCGGCCATGCGCTGGAGCGCGTGAAGCACTGGCCCCCAGACGCCGCTGGCCGTCCAGCGGCGGAACCGATTCCACGCCGTGGACCAGGGCCCGAAGCGTTCGGGCACATCTCGCCAAGGCGCTCCAGTGCGGACCACCCACAGAATCGCGCTCAACACCGTCCGGTGATCCCGCGCCGGGCGCCCGGTCGGCGGGCGCTGTGGTGGGAGCAAGGGGGCGAGACGCGCCCACTGCTGGTCCGTCAACTCAACTC
>JBPCNJ010000008.1:0-4854 GCA_051001375.1 Gemmatimonadaceae bacterium | reverse complement strand
AAACCTGTACCGGTCAACCCGAACAACTTCCGCAACTTCAAGCGCGGCGACATCATGGTGTCGCTTGCCGGTGTCACTACCAACATCATCCTCGCCTTCATTTTCGCGGTGATCATCCCGCCGTTGTATCTGATCGCGCGTGCAGCGCCGGTGCTGAGCCCTGGCGTCGCCATACTGCAGTGGATGTTTGTCTACGGCGTAGGTATCAACCTGGTCCTTGCCGCGTTCAACCTTCTGCCGATACCGCCACTGGACGGGTCCCACGTGTTCAAGTACGTACTGCCACCGGCCTGGGCTCTGGCCTATCAGCGCGTCAGCCGCTACGGACTCCTCATCATCTACGCGGTGCTCTTTCTCGGCAGTAAGCTGCTGGACTACTGGCTGTTTCCGGCAACCGCGCTTGGCGGTGCTCTCATCGGAGCCGTGCAGTCGTTCCTGTTGCCTATGCCCGGCGCCGCTAGATGACGCTGGCTCACGTACCGTCCACGGTGGAGCAGACGTACGGCGTTCGCGACATGCGGCTGCCAGACCGAAGCTCACGCGACGACGTTGACGAGAGCGCGACCTTCGTGGTCGACCTACCGGAGTTTTCCGGGCCGCTGGACCTGCTACTATCGCTCATTCGCGACGAGCAGGTCGACATCTACGAAATCCCGATCGATCGCGTGGCGGCGCAGTTTCTGGCTCGGATCCACGGCATGCCAATCGATGCCGCGGCCGAGTATCTCGAAATGGCTGCCAGGCTGCTGCGGATCAAGGCGCAGCTGCTGCTTCCGCGTCCGGAAGGGATGGAGATGTGGGAAGACCCGCGCGCCGAGCTGGTGCGTCGCTTGCTCGAATATCAGCAGGTGCGCGAGGTCGTGGATGTGCTGGAGCGCCTGGGCGACGAACGGAGAAATCGATTCGCGCGCACTTACATGCCCGTGTCCGCACAACCGGCGGACCCTGATGAGCGGCCACTGTCCGCGTCTCTGGGCGATCTGTTCAGCGCGGTGGATCGCGTGCTGCGACAGGCCAGGCGACCGCTGGTGCACGACATAATTCCGCGCGCGCTGGACGTGGACGGCGCGATGACGGCGATCAGGGTAGTGTTAACGTTGCGTGCGCGCGGCTGCTGGAGCGACGTTGTGATGCGCGACGCCGAGCCGTGGCAGATTCTTTCCGTCCTGCTGGCACTGCTCGAACTGGCAAAGCGCGGTGAGGTCAGGCTGGCGCAGCCCAAACCGTTTTCGTCAGTGGAGTTTGCGCGTGACGCCGTTAGCTAAGCTGCTTGAGGCCGCATTGTTCGCCAGCGCGCGCCCGGTGCCGAACGACGCGCTCGGCCAGCTCGATCCCGAATTGTCGGCCGCTGCGGTCTCGGCCGCGCTGGATGAGATACGTGAGCACTACGATTCCGAGGGGCACGGTGTGGAGTTGGTGACCGTTGGCGACGGCTGGCAAATTCTGACGCGGCCCGAATACACCGAGGCGATCGAGCGAGCCCAGCTCGCCGCGCGCCCGCAACGCCTGTCGCCTGCCGCGCTCGAGACGCTCGCGATTATTGCCTACCGGCAGCCGATTGGGCGCGCCGAAATCGAGGAGATACGGGGCGTTGGCGCCGGCGCGATATTGAAGTCGCTGCAGGAGCGCGGGCTTGCCGACGTCGTGGGGAGAGGCGAGGGAATGGGGCGGCCGTTGCTGTACGGCACGACGTCCCTCTTCCTGGAGCACTTTGCGCTGCGCCACCTGGGCGAGCTGCCTAGGGCAGACGAGCTGGCCGTGGCATTGCGACCGGCGCAGTCGGCCGAGCAAGTAACGGAACAGTCGGCGCATCAGATCTGATGTCAGAGCGGGTGAGGGTTCATCGCGCACTGGCGCGCGCCGGCGTCGCGTCCCGCCGCGCGGCGGAGGAGCTAGTTGCGGCGGGGCGCGTCCGGGTGAACGGTGCCGTGGCGACGGTGGGCCAGGTTGTCGATCCAGCAAGCGACACGATCGTGGTGGACGGCCGCAAGATCGGAGTTGTACCAGTCCCGATCTGGATCGTCTTAAACAAGCCGCAGGGCGTCGTGACCACGAGGCGCGATCCTGCCGGTCGAGAGACGGTTTTTGATCTTGTAAATGACCGGCCGGGACTCACGTACGTTGGGCGGCTGGACTTTCTCACAGAGGGGCTGCTACTGCTCACCACCGACGGCACCGCGGCACACGCACTGACGCACCCAAGCCATGAAGTGGAGCGCACGTACGTGGCGACGGTGCGCGGCGATGCTGTGGCGGCGGCTCGCTTGGCGCTGCGCGGGGTAGAGTTGGAGGACGGGGTCGTCGTGGCCGCAGCGGCGAACGCGTACCCGATTCCCGGGCGCAGGCACTACGAATTTGAAGTGACGCTGACGGAAGGAAAGAATCACGAAGTTCGCCGTTTGTGCACAGCGCTGGACTTGGAAGTGGAACAGCTGGTGCGCACCGCCTTCGGGCCGGTGCAACTGGGAGATCTCCCCACCGGGGCTACGCGCGCGCTCACGAAGCGCGAGTTCGAGCTCATAGCTGCAATCGTAAAACAGCCACCAACGGTAAATGGAAGACACGGCACTCGTCAACGCGGTAATAAGTGAAGTTGGTAAGCGCGTCGTTGGGCAGCACTACATGGTTGAGAGGCTGCTTGTAGGACTACTGACGGGTGGTCATGTTCTTCTGGAAGGTGTGCCAGGACTGGCAAAGACGCTGACGGTGCGCACGCTCGCCGAAACAATCAGCACCTCCTTTCAGCGAATTCAGTTCACGCCGGATCTGCTTCCAGCTGACGTGATCGGGACGCAGGTGTACGATCAGTCCACGGGGCAGTTCTCGGTGAAAAAGGGACCGATCTTCGCGAACATCGTGCTGGCGGACGAGATCAATCGCGCACCGGCAAAGGTCCAGGCGGCGCTGCTCGAAGCCATGCAGGAAAAACAGGTCACGATCGGAGGCACGACATATCCGTTGGAAGAGCCGTTTCTCGTGCTCGCGACGCAGAACCCGATCGAGCAGGAGGGAACGTATCCCCTTCCTGAAGCGCAGGTCGATCGCTTCATGTTAAAGCTGCATGTTGGTTATCCAACTCGGGACGAGGAAAAGGAAGTGTTACGTCGCATGGCCGGAAAAGCCACCATCCCCGTGCGTCATGTTGCGACACCGGAGGCGATAATGGCCGCACGCAAGCGCATCTCCGACCTGTACATGGATGAGCGTATCGTCGACTACATCGTTGATATTGTCGAGGCGACGCGTGACCCGAAGGCCGCCGGACTGCCCGATCTTGCGCCGCTCATTCAGTTCGGAGCGAGCCCGCGTGCAACGCTTTCGCTGGCGCAGGCATCGCGCGCGATTGCGTTTCTGCATGACCGCGCCTACGTCACCCCGGACGACGTCAAGTCGGTAGCACCGGACGTGCTTCGCCACCGCGTTCTGATCACGTACGAGGCAGAGGCAGAGGACGTGACGAGCGACAACGTCGTGACGCGCATCCTCGACGCCGTCGCGGCTCCGTAGCAGCAAATGTTTGAGTTTCTCAAGCGGCGCCCTCCGCCAGTTCAACCGGAGAAGTCGCCCGAATTCACTCGTATCTCGCCCGAGATTCTGAAGCAGGTCAAGCGCGTCGAGTTGAAAACGCGCGGGCTGGTGGACGCGCTCTTCTCAGGCGAGTACCGCTCGGTATTCAAAGGGCAGGGAATGGAGTTCGCGGAGGTGCGCGAGTACACCCCGGGTGACGAGGTGCGCGCCATCGACTGGAATGTTACGGCGCGGATGAGTAAGCCGTACGTGAAGCGTTACATCGAGGAGCGCGAGCTTACGGTGATGCTGGCGCTGGACGTGTCCGCGTCGGAGCGGTTCGGAACGGTGCGTCGGTTTAAGAGCGACGTCGTCACGGAATTCGCGGCAGTTGTCGCGCTGGCTGCAGTGCGGAACAACGATCGCGTCGGTGTTCTGTTCTTCACCGACCGTGTCGAGTTGGTGGTGCCGCCACGCAAGGGGAAGCGGCACATGTTGCGCATTGTGCGCGACTTGCTCGCGTTCGAGCCGGCTGGAACTTGCACGGATCTATCGCCCGCGCTGGAATACATGCAGCGGACGCTGCACCAGCACACGGTGATATTTCTGGTATCCGATTTCCAGGCCGAGGGTTACGAGCACGCGCTCAAGGTGTTGGCGCGCCGCCACGACGTTGTCGCGGTGACTTTGCAAGACCGTGCTGAGGAATTGCTCCCCGATGTCGGTGTCGCGCGGCTACGAGACCCGGAAACCGGTGAGTACGTGGAGATCGATACCAGCGATCGGGCGGTACGCGCGTCGTACGCCGAGCAAGTCGCGGCCGAGCGATCGGGTCGTAAGCGGATGTTGCGTCGGGCCGGACTTGACGAGATCGAGCTGCAGACCCAATCCGACGTGAGCGAGCCGCTGCTCAAATTCTTCCGTGCGCGCGACACGCGAGTGAGACGCCGCTGATGCTCGCAATCGCGGGGCTATGGCTGCAGGTGCAGATGGGCGCGGTTGTGCGCCCTGAAACGGTTACCGTCGGGCAGCACTTCAACGCGACAGTTCGCATTCGTGTTCCCGCCGGCGCGCAGCTTCAGTTTCCATCGGTGCCCGACAGTTCGGCACACGTTGACACGGCGGGCGCGATGCAGCGCCGCGTTGCGAGCAATTCGCAATTTTCTGAAACGACGGTCAACTACGTGCTCGCCGCGTGGGACACCGGGACACAGAGCCTCGGCCTGGGTGACGTTGCCGTGATGCTGCCGTCCGGCCAGAGGCTCGCATCGCTGCGGGCGCTGTCGGTGTACGTCAGATCGGTGCTACCGGTGGATACGTCGAAACGCAAGGCCAAGCCACCCCGGG
>JBPCNJ010000007.1:0-7841 GCA_051001375.1 Gemmatimonadaceae bacterium | reverse complement strand
GGGGAGCGGCGCCTCCGGCATCGAGAACGATCCGCGTTCCCGCGGGCGCGGCGGCGATCGCTCGTTCGACACTGGCATCGGGGTACAGTTCTGGGAGCCATGCGGAGCGCGACTGGAGCAGTGCGGCAATCATTCGAAGGCGGACCTTGGAGCGGAACGCCGGGCCGTCGCCACGCGGCGATACGCTCTTGGACCGCTGCCACAGCACCGGGCGCCAGCTTGCCACGTTCAGCTCCGCGGCTTTTTCCGCCAGCCAGAGCATGCGGTCCCGATCGGCAATCGGAACCAGAAGATGGATCGGCGGCGGCGGATCAACATGACGCACCTCGTCTATTTCAACGAGCGCCTGACTGCGCGCGAGTCTGACGAGCAGGCCGGAGGCCATGGTTCCCGCTCCGTCGCGGATCCCGACCCGCTCACCCACACCGAGCCGCAGGACCTGAATGTGCCGCGCGTCGCCCTCTGGCAGCGGGAGATGACTGCCGGCAGCGATCGGCTCTTCGCTGAAGAACGCAGCGCGATCGGGGGAGCGTTGATCATGTACCAACGGCGGCTCCGCGGGCGATGCATGTCATTCCAGCTTTCGCGCGCGAATGGCGTGGCCGTCGGGCCAGTGTGATACGTAGCCGATGACGCGCCCGGTGGAATCACGCTCGAATACGGTGACCGTGCCGACGTCATTGCCGACGCGGAACACTGTGGCGCTTACGGGGACCAGTCTGGCTCCCCCTACTTCTCCGGTCGCTGTTGCCACCAGCGCGCCTTCACTCCAGTGCACGTTGTCGACATAGCCAGGCGCAAGCTCATACCGGCCCACGAATGCCGCGAGTGCCGCGGAATCCAGCGGGACTGGAACCGGCCGGGTCGGAATCCACACCTGCGTATGATGCGTGAGGAGCCAGCGGCCGCCGCGGTTGACAAACACATCCGAGGCGCGTGACACTGTCGCGACGTCACGCGCGCCAATGGAATAACGGGTCGTACGACGCGAATCCGCTGTCACAACATTTCCGTCGCGGTGTGCGTCAACGCTGTCGGTCTCAAATCTCTGTGATCGGGGTCGCACCTGCGAGGCTGCCGCGAGAAGCTGGGCGCTCGTGATCGTACCGCCAGTCGCGCCCATCACCCACAAAAGGTCATCCGAGATGAATCGGTGGAGAGCCGCACTGTCCCCCCGCACAACGGCTGCGTCGCGCGCGTCTAGCAACACGCGAAACTCATCATCGAGACTACGTTGTTTCTGCGCTCCGCTCTGACTGGCGCTGGCGAGCATCAGCGCAAGCAGCGGCAGCATCCCCGTGGTTCGCATAGTCAGACCCGGTATGATGTACGCGATCAGTCGGACCGTGTCAGGCCGCTTGAAATTCGATCTTAGTGGCATCGGAAACACGCCGTGAGGCATCGAGAATCTCGAGGCCGAGGAGATTGCCGTCACTGTCGTAGTCCAGAATGACGCCCGGCTTGTCTTCGTCGCTCTCGGCTATCGGCTGGCCTTCCTGGAAGATGACGCTCAGTGTGTCGGTATGCGAATCGTACTTGATCTTCATCACTGCTCCTTGAGCCAGTTCCTGGCGATCTTGCTGCTTCAGTCACGACGTAGTCGGTAACACCGAGAGCGGGCACTCTACTGGAAATCAGCTCGTCGCAGCGCGACACTCCACCAATCCCCTTCAATATCCTCAGCTGTAACGCGCCAGCCGCCACGCGAAAACAGCGCCAGCATCATGTCGCGCTCCTCGACCAGCATGCCGCTGAGAATTGCTTCACCATCCGGGGTAAGCGCCGACGCGGTGACCGGCATCAGCTCCGCGAGCACGGACGAGACGATGTTGGCGAGCACAACGCGTACGGGAGCGACGAGCGCGAGCAACACGATCGCGTCGCCCTGGAGAAAGCGCACGACGTCCTTGACTCCGTTGCGCGCGATGTTCGCTTCAGCTGTCTCAACCGCGTCCGCGTCTAGCTCGATCGCCGCAACGCGCGCTGCGCCAAGTCGCGCGGCGGCGATGGATAGGACCGCGCTTCCGGCGCCCAGATCAGCGACCGTGTCCCCGGCGTGAATGACGTTCTGCATCAGCCGAATGACGCCGCGCGTGGTGGGGTGCTCGCCGGTACCGAAGGCCATCGCCGGATCGATCACGATTGTCGCGGCCGGATCGAGCTGATCGGCAAGCCAGGGTGGCGCAACAATGAGCGCGCCCACTCGGTGCGCACCGACATCTGCGCGCCACTCATCCCAGTTCACCGGCGGTGCATCGCCGACGACGATCACCGCGCCCGGATCAACGCGTTTCAAAGCCGCGACTATCGCGTCGGTGTCCGTGTCGCGCGGGAAGTGGGTTAGGATTGCGTCGGCGTCTTCCTGTATTCCCTGGGAGCCCTCGTCGAACAACGCGGCGATCACGCCCTCCCGATCGGTGCAATCATCGATGCGGATCGAGCGCCATGGTAGCGTCACGCGCCGAGTGATTCCTTGATCTTGGACCAGAGCCCACCGTCTCGTTTGGGCGGCGCGATTGGGCGGAGCTCGCGAAGTCTGCGCAGTAGCGCGGACTCCTCGTCCGTAAGCATTTCAGGAGTCCAGAGCTGTAGCCTGACGTGCAGGTCGCCCGTGCCGGACGCGTTCACGCGCGGCAGCCCACGACCACGCAGGTGCATCACCTGACCACTCTGAGTGCCGGCCGGAATTCGCAGATTAACGCTGCTCGTGACCGTCGGGACTTCAACGTCGTCGCCGAGCGCGAGCTGCGGGTAGGTGACCAGAACCTCGGTCATGAGATCTTCGCCGTCGCGCTCGAACCGGTCGTCCTCGTCCACCTCAAAGACCACCAGGATGTCACCGCGCGGCCCGCCGCGTGGGCCAGCGTTGCCGACCCCGCGAAGATTCATGTACTGACCCGTCGCGACGCCTGGCGGGACCTTGATTGTAACCTGCTCTTCTGAGCGCACGCGACCTTCACCGCGACACTTCTTGCATGGCGAAGCGACGACCTTACCATCACCAGCGCACGTGGGGCAAACGGAAACGCTCACCACCGGGCCGAAGAACGACTGCTGCGCGCGCCGGACTTCGCCGCTACCCTTGCATGTCGGGCAGGTCGTAACGCTGGTACCTGGCTCAGCGCCGGAGCCGCTGCATCGATCACACGGGTTCAGCAGCTTGACCGTTACGATCTTGTCCGCGCCCGTCGCCACTTCGCGCAGGGTCAGCGGTAGCGTCACACGAATGTCTGAACCTGTGCGCGCTTCGGCCGCACTGCCGCGCCGGCCGCCGAACATGTCGCCCAGTCCACCCATGCCCCCGAGGTCGCGCATGAAGGTGTTGAGCGCTTCGGATAGGTCTACGTGGTGGAATCCGCCGAAGCCGCCACCGCGTAGCCCCGCTTCGCCGTAACGGTCGTACGCCGCGCGTTTGTTCTGATCGCGCAGAATGTCATACGCCTCGGTGATCTCCTTGAACTTTTCCTCAGACTCGCTCGACCCACTGTTCCGGTCGGGGTGGTACTGCATAGCGAGCTTGCGGTACGCCTTCTTTATGTCCTCGTCGGAAGCGGCGCGCGCGACTCCGAGCGTTTCGTAGTAGTCTGCCATCTGTGCGTGGTTGGTGCGTGGTTGGTGCGTGGCTGGGGGCTGTAGCGTTAGTCCAGCAGCTCGGTAAGAAGCTGCGACGTGTGCGTGACGAGGGAGATGACCTTGTCGTACGGCATGCGCGTGGGTCCCATGACCCCGATCACACCATTGAGCGAGCCAACGTGATACTGCGCCGTTATGAGCGTGAAGTTCTCCAGAGCGGGATCATCGTGCTCGTTGCCGATCGTGATGCTGATACCCGACGCGTCACTCCGCTTGCGTAAAACCTCTGCCAGATAATGCCGAGTCTCCGTCAGCGCGACAAGGCGCCGCATGCTATCGGCGGTCGCGAACTCTGGCTGTTCCGCCAGAACTGAGGCCTGACCGAGCACCACTTCTTCGTCCGAGTTAAGCCCCGGATCGAACAGCTGTTCACCTTCCTCAACGAAGATGTTGATCAGCTCTTCGGTTCCCGGGACGCTGTCGCGCATGCGATGCGCCAGAGTGCCGCGCACCTCGCGCAGCGTGAGCCCGCTCAGCCTCTCGTTGATGACACGAGTGACCTCCGCCAGCGCCCGGTCGGCGACATCCCCACGAGCGTCAACGTAGATCGTGCGAACGCCGCCGCCATAGACGGAGAGCACCACCAGGAGCCGGTCCGATGACAGTCGAACGAGCTCCAGGCGCTCGAGTCGGCTGTCGTCAAAACGGGGCCCGAGAGCGACCCCCAATTCCTGTGTGATCACACCGAGGCTCTGCGCGGCGCGCCGGAGGATAGCCTCCACCGCAGAGCCCCCGCTGGCGATTTGCTGCGCGAGTGCCTCGCGCTCCTGGGCCGAGAAACGCGGCGCCGGGAGAATCGAATTGACGTACGCGCGATACGCGACGTCGGTCGGGACGCGGCCGGCGGAGGTGTGCGGGTGAAACAGGTACCCCTTGTCCTCCAGGTCGCTCATCGTGTTGCGGATGGTTGCCGCGGACACGCCGAGCCCAAACCGCTTTGCCAACTGGCGCGAGCCGGCCGGCTGGGCGGTGGAGACGTAAGTCTGGATTACCGCCTCGAGCACCTTCCGCTCACGGTCGGTCAGCTCCGCAAGTGGCATGAGTTCAGTAGTATCAATGACTTCCGGCATGCGTCAACAAAGCTGCCAACGCATCCAGCCGGAGTAAACCCGACGGCGTCAGAACAATCGTTCCAGTACGCGTTTCGGCCCAGCCTTGAGCCACCCAAGGACGAACGGTGGCCAGTTCCGCACCAGTCGCCATCAGTCCTGCGTCCGTGCGTAACCCTAAGTACACCCGCTCGGCTGCCCTGTTCTCGGTTGTCAGAACTTCGAACCCCTCGACCGCGGACTGACCGGCGGCCAAACGCCTTTCCCATCCGGCGTAAGCCGCCACGTTCCACTGCCGGGTGAGCAGGTCAAAGCCGTGAGCCGACGGGCCCAACCCTATGTAAGGTACACCGGACCAGTACGCAGAGTTATGGCGGGAGCGAAAGCCGGGTCGTCCGAAATTGGACACCTCATAGTGGTCCAGCCCCGCCGCGCCGAGGCGATTGTGCGCCAGCATGAACTCCGTCTCATAACTCTCCTCTGGCGCGTCGGAGATGGAGCCGCGCTCGCGCCATCGGGCCAGTGGGGTGTGTGCTTCGACCGTCAGCCCGTACAGCGAGATGTGCTGCGGCTCCAGGGCGAGCGCGCGGTCCAGGTCGGCGCTCCAGTCGCGCTCTATCTCAGGTGGGAGGGCGAAGATGAGATCGACGGAGACGTTGAGGATACCGCTGTCACGCAGCGTGCGTACGGCGCGCTCAATCTGATCAGCGGAATGCGCGCGGTGCATCCACCGAAGTACGTCCTCATCAAATGACTGCGCGCCCAGCGAAACGCGATTCACGCCCGCACGGTGCCACGCCTTCGCGGACTCGGCTGTAACGTCGTCCGGATTGGCTTCGATTGTAATCTCAGCGGCGTCCGATACCGAGGCGCGTGCACGAACGAGCGAGATCACATCGGCTACGCCGGCCCCGCCCAAACGAGACGGAGTACCACCGCCGAGGTACACAGTGTCTAGCTGCCAGAGTGATGTATCGTAGCTGTCGATCTCGGTTGCGAGCGCCGCAACGTACCGCTGCACCGGAACGACGTTGCGCACCGCGATCGAAAAGTCGCAATACGAGCAACGCCGGGCGCAGAAGGGGACGTGTACGTAGACATGCCGTGCGGCTGACGGCCGGACGACACGCTCAATAATCCCCGAGATCGGATCGGGACGCACCAGTACGGCGTTAGGTGACATGACTAGCGTCGGCGGATCTCGCCCGCTGGAGAACACCACACGAGGCCCTGTATCTCCAGATTGGTGACGGCGACCAGGCACCGATCCGCAGCGAGACCTGTTCGCGCGACCAGATCGTCGGTACTGCTGGCCGATCCCGCGATGACGTCCCATACGGTCGCCTCGTCGTCGCCGAGATGCACGGGGGCGCGAAGACTCTGACCGGGGTCCAGATCGAGCAGAGCAAGCGCATCGTCCACGCTGGCGATCACATGGGCGCCGTCTCGCAAAAGCAGGTTAGTCCCGGCACTTTGCGGAGAGTCAATCGGGCCGGGGACGGCGGCGACTTTACGGTCGTAATCGAGTGCGTAGTTGGCGGTGATTAGGGCACCGCTCTTTGCTCCGGCCTCGATCACGATGGTGAGCTGAGCCAGGCCGGCGATGATGCGGTTCCGACGCGGAAAGCACCCCTTAAATGTTGCCGTGCCGGGCGCAAATTCGGAAAGCACGACTCCGCGATCGACAATCTCGTCGTACAACCGTCGGTGGCCGAGCGGATACACCTGGTCGATGCCAGCGCCCAGTACCGCCGCGGTCGCGCCATCTACCGCCAGCGCGGCACGGTGCGCGCACGCATCGATGCCGTAAGCCAACCCGCTCACGATGCACGCGCCCGCGCTCGCAAGTGCGGATGCGATGTCGCTGGCGACGCGTTCGCCGTACCGAGTGGGGTGTCGCGTGCCGACGATCGCGACGCACGCTTTGGAGATAATGCCAACGTCGCCGGCGAAATACAGCGACTTGGGCGCAGACGCGCAGTCGACAAGTGCAGCCGGCCACCGCGCCGAGCCGGGACGCACGACCGCATGCGGCGGCTCATTGACGACACTGTTCAACATGCTGTTCACGATCTTACGATGCCGGTAATCGGGGCTACGGGAGCGCCACGTCGGCCACTTCGGGAGTGGCCACCTCGCCCTTGAGACGAAGCAGCTCGGTCCACCAGGCAGCCAATAACGGGCTCAACCCTTCCCTGTTCGCCGCGCTGATCGAGAACACGCCGAACGCGCCCGGCGCGTCTATTGGCGGAGCGTACTGCTCACCCAGCAGATCCAATTTGGTGAACACGACGCAATGAGGCTTGGCCGCGAGCTCGCCACTATAGGCCGCCACCTCGGCGCGCAATTGGTCATACTCGGCCTGCCAGTCCATGGCGTCAATCGGGATGAGCAGCGCGAGAACGCGCGTCCGCTCGATGTGCCGCAGAAACTGCAACCCCAATCCTTTCCCCTCGTGCGCGCCTTCGATGATCCCGGGAATGTCCGCGACAACAAAGGTGCGGTGATCGCTGAGCTGAACAACTCCAAGGTTGGGGGCTAGAGTCGTGAACGGGTAGTCGGCAATTTTGGGACGCGCCGCGGAAATCACCGATAGCAACGTCGACTTCCCCGCATTGGGCTGACCAACGAGACCGATATCGGCGATGAGCTTGAGCTCCAGCTCGATCTCGCGTACTTCGCCTTCCTCACCCGGCTGCCACTCACGTGGTGCCTGATGAGTGGGCGTCACAAAGAATGCGTTCCCCTTACCGCCGCGACCGCCCTGCGCAATTGTGAATTGCTGCCCGTCCTCGAGCACATCGGCGAGGATCTCGCCGGTCTTCGCGTCGCGCACGATTGTTCCGGGCGGAACGGGAAGAACCACGTCCTTGCCGCCGCGTCCCGCCATGTTGGCTCCCATGCCGTGATCGCCACGCTCGGCTGTCCAGCTATCGCGATAGGTGTAGTCGAGCAGCGTTGTTAGGTTGGAGTCGCCGCGCACGATGACGTCGCCGCCACGGCCACCGTCGCCGCCGCTCGGACCGCCGAGTGGAACGCGGTACTCGCGTCGGAACGCCGCGGCGCCGGACCCACCGGTGCCGGCGGCCACGTTAACGATCACCTTGTCAATGAACACGGCTACCCCTCCCTGATTCGAGTCAGCTCTTCGCGCGCCGC
>JBPCNJ010000006.1:0-4972 GCA_051001375.1 Gemmatimonadaceae bacterium | reverse complement strand
CATGCGTGCCGTGTGGGAGACGAACGTTCTCGGCGCCACACTGGTGGCGCGGGAATCGGCCAAACATTTCATCGCTCAGTCATACGGGAACATCATCAACATCGGCTCCACGGCTGGCTCGCGCGGGTTCGCTGGAGGGACCGCGTACTCCTCGACCAAGTTCGCCGTCCATTCGCTGACCGAGTGCTGGCGCGCAGAGTTGCGGAAGTACGGCATTCGCGTAATGCAGGTGAATCCGAGCGAGGTGCTGACTGACTTTGCGAACAGGGCACGTGGCGAGGACAAGCCGGACGATCCGAGCAAGCTGCATGCATCCGACATCGCGGCGACCATCGTGAACATTCTGGGTCAGGAAGACCGTGCGATGGTCACCGATGTGACTGTATGGGCGACTAATCCGGCGTAGGTATACCGTCGAGGCCGAGGGCGGGCGCGGAGCGTTGCATCGCGGCGATGACGAAGGCGATATGCTCATCCAGATCCACGCCCAGCTCGGCGGCACCCGTGATTACATCGTCGCGACTGACTCCGCGGGCGAATGCCTTGTCTTTCATCTTTTTCCGGACCGAGCGCGCGTCGACATCGTGTACTGAGCGCGACGGCCTGACCAGCGCTGTTGCGGTAATGAGTCCTGTCAGCTCATCCACCGCGAACAGCGCGCGCGCCATGCGCGTGGCGCGGGTCGTGTTGGTGTACACAGCGTGTCCGAGTATCGCGTCCAGGATATCTTCGGGATAGCCCAGATCTCTCAGGACGCGTACGCCTTGGCTCGGATGCTCTTCCGTCGCTGAGTGCGCGTCGTTGGGGAATCGCTCGTAGTCAAAATCATGCACCAACCCTGCGGTCCCCCAGCGCTCCACGTCCTCTCCCAGGCGCTCAGCATACGCACGCATCGCGGCTTCGACGGCGAGCATGTGCTTCTGTAGTGACTCCGAGGCAGTCCACTCGCGCATCAGCACGAGCGCCGCATCACGAGTTGGAAGCGGCGCCGCTGATTCAGCCATACGAGCTGCTACGGCGTGATTGTGAGCGTTACCTGGTCGCCCGGTGTGACCAGAATGGACTCACTCAAGGACGCGCCTGGCCCGCCAATGGGGTCGGCAACGAAGCGCAGTTGGCTCACACCGAAGATGACCGAGCGGGGGATGACCAGGTTCGTGGTCGAGTTGCCGGTGGCTGTTCCCAGGCGCAACCGAGAACCGGCCTGCGGCAGAACGAAGACGTCCATGTCCAGGAATCGCTGGTTAATGACCCGAAGCGTGGTAGTCGCGTCGGCTCGCGTGGAAGCGCCACGACCGCCCCGGTGTGACATCGTCTGGCAGGCGGTGCCGCCCATGACCAGCCCGAATGCGAGCGTGAGAGCCAGAAACTTGGATCGCATGTTTTTCTCCGTGCGGTGAGGTGAGCGTTCATGCGCTTGCGCATTCATCGCGCCACAAGTTGGGACCGGGGCTAACTACAGCGACGGGCTCCGCCGTACCCGCTCGCGCTGAACGCTGACAGCCTCCTTATCTACCTCGCGCGCAGCCTTGTCGTCGCGAATGCCCAGATAGATGGGTTGACGCAATTTGCCGTCGTCGGTCCATTCGCTGAACTTCACCTGTACGACCAGGCCCGGTCGCACCCAAGTGGCGGGCTCATTGGTATGTGGTGGCGTTTCGAACGGCGACGTCTTTCGCACGATGCGATCCAGCCGACGCCGCATGTTCGCCAGACCGGCTCGGGTGAAGCCGCCGCCGGTGTGCCCCACGTATACCAGCTTTCCAGAGTCGTTGAAGTAACCGAGCAGGAGGGCACCGATGTGCTCACGAGTCTTGCGCGGCTCGGTAAAGCCTCCGACCACGAACTCCTGCTCGAACTCGATTTTGAGCTTGAGCCAGTAATCCGACCTGACGCCTGGGTGATACGGAATGTCGACTCGTTTCGCGATCACCCCTTCCCAACCCTGCTCGCGTGCACGATCGAGCATGAGTTCACCCTTGGCTCGCAGTGACGGGGAGAGTCGCAGGTGCAGCGCTACCGGGTCGGCGGGTGATCCACGACGACTGGAGGACGGCGCACCAGCGTCGAGCAGCGCCTTGAGGTGAGCACGACGCGCCGTCCACGGCTCCTCCACGACCCAGTCGGCTCCATCACGCAGGATGTCGAATACCATGATCGCGGCCGGCATCTGCGCTGTCTGTTCGGCGATGTCGCTCGTCCCCTTGAGATGCACGCGCCCCTGGAGCGACTGAAAGCGGGCGGGCGTACCATCAACGAGCGCGACAATCTCACCGTCAATTACGAAGCGCCGCCCCACTCGGACACCCAGCTCGGCCAGTGCGACCACGACCTCGGGAAACTGCCTGGCCTTGTCGTTTCCATTTCTGGTGATGAGTCGCACGCCACGTTCGTCGACGTGCGCCAACACGCGCACGCCGTCGTACTTGGGCTCGAAAGTCCAGTCGCGACCGCGCGGCACATCGTGCCCGATGCTGGCGTACATCGGCTCAGTCTCGTCACCCGCGCCACTCGCGTAGCGCGTCACCGGCGTGGATGGAGAGACTGGTATAGAGGGCATTCGAAATGTGGCTGAATCATGCGCGATCTCCGCCGCTACTGAGGGCCTTACTGACGCGGGTTTTTCTCCCAGGAACCGTACATCGCGTTGGGGAGCACGAAATATGTGTCGCCGAATTTAGCGAATGCGGTATCCGAGCCGGAGCGGATGTTCTGCGCCAGGAGTGGGAAGTCCTCAATGTTGTCGCCGATCCACTCGAGGACAACGAGCGGCCGAAGGCCGGACTCGGCCGTTCCGCGTTGAACCGATTCGAAGCGCGGGTTCTTGTCCGATGCCATTGCCTTGCAGAGAACGACATCGGCAGTGATGCCTACGGCGGTGAGATTTGCGCGGGTGACCGGACACTGAGCCTCGTCCCGATTGGTCACGACCGCCACCTTGCCGCCAAGCTGATGCACCAGGGAGACAAATTCCACCGCACCCGGTAGTGCGGGCGCGCGGCCCTGGTTCACCCAGGCGCTCCACGAGGCTACGTCGAAAGTGCCGCCAGACGGGATGCGCGACCTCTGGTACTCGGAGTTGTCCAGCGTCGTCTCGTCCGCATCAAGAATTACTCCCCATGTTCCACGCGAGTGCCCCGACATCAGCGTCGCCAGTCGCTCTCCGGCAGCGCGATATACCTCCAGGTACACGGCCCTGTGCTCGGCGGAATTGCGAGCCCAGTGGACATCCCGAGACATAATGGCCGCGCTCGCGCCAGCAGGCCCGGCGATTCCAGTTCCCATTTCGGGCAGCGGTGTGGGCGCCGTAGCGGGGCCATGGGCAGCGCAAGCAGTGGACAGCGCCGCGGTCGCGATCGCGACGAGTGCGCGCGAGGAGTTGGTCATACGACTCTTCATGAGGCTCTCACGATGAACATGATGTAAGTAATTGCTGCTGATACGTTAGCGCGCTCCCCGCCGCGGCGCTTAGATGGTGGGCACGTCACAAAGACCAATGTTGGGTGTAACATCACAAATATGGCTTTCTACAACGGCATTGCTCTTGCCTGGTAACACAGTACTGGCGAGAGACATTTCAGCGGAGGATGGAGCGATGGCGAGCATCTGGAAGGGCGCATTGAGCTTTGGTCTGGTGAATATCCCTGTGGAGCTCAAGACGGCGGTTCGCGCCGAGCATGTCAGCTTCCGGATGCTGTACAAGAAGGACCTCGCGCCGGTGAAATTCGAGCGATTCTCTTCCACGGGCGACGGGCCACTCAAGTGGGACGACATCGTCAAGGGGTACGAGTACGAGAAGGGGCACTATGTAATCATGAGCGACGAGGACTTTCGCGCGGCGGCTCTTGGGAAGTCGTCTTCCATCGACATACTCGACTTTGTAGATCAGGGCGAGATCGACCCCCGGTATTTCGAGACACCGTACTATTTGGTTCCTACCAAAGGTGGCGAGAAGCCGTACGCGCTGCTGCGGGAGGCGATCCGCAACACTGGCGTGGTTGGAGTTGGCAAGATCGTGATGCGGAACACCCAGCATCTGGTCGGCATCAAGGCAATGGGCGACGCCCTGGTGCTCGAAATTATGCGCTTCGCGACCGAGCTGGTGGATGCGGACGAGTTTCACTTCCCCGACGTTGGCGAGGTTCGGCCACAGGAGCTGCAGATGGCCGAACAGCTGGTGCACAATCTTGCGTCCGACTTCGCGCCGGCGAAGTACACCGACGAGTACCGGGCCAACCTGATGAAGATTGTCCGCGCCAAGATGCAGGGAAAGCCAGTCAAGGCTGCGGGTGCAACCACCCAGGACGCCAAGGACGATAAGGTGCTCGATCTCATGGATCGGTTGCGTGAGAGCCTCAAGGAGCAGAAACCCAAGCGCGCACCGGCAAAGGGACGCAAGACGACCAAGACCGACAAGACCGACAAGACGAGCAAGCCCGAAAAGGTGGCCAAGGCGCGCAAGACGGCCTGAGCGCAATCGCTCCCGCACACCGACGACACGCTATATGTTAGCGGTCCCCACGTGCCCGGAGCACAACATGCCACTCGTCGGTCGTTCCGCCGGTCGTTCCGCTGCTTCAGCCATCGCAGTTCTGCTTGCCGGCAGCCACGTCGCCACACGCGACGCGGGTGCACAGCAGGTTTACAAGGAGCCCCCAGCTGCGATCCAGCGCATCCTGGAGGCTGCACCGGCGGCGACCGGGACTGTAAGTCCGGATGGTAAGTGGATTGTGGTCGCTGCGCGCGAGCCCGCTGTCACTGCGATCGCAGATATGGCAGAGCCGACGTTATACCTCGCTGGAACGCGAGTGCATCCGGTGGCGAGCTATCGTGTCGACACGGTGGGAATACGCTCAATGCTGCTCAGACCCGTGTCGGGCGGCGCTGCGCGAACAGTTCCGGTGCCCGCGGGCGGACGCATAACCCAGTACGCGTGGAACTCTGACGGGCGCACCATTGCATACGCTGTAGT
>JBPCNJ010000005.1:0-29289 GCA_051001375.1 Gemmatimonadaceae bacterium | reverse complement strand
CGAGTAAGCTATGGAAGCCAGCCTGGGCGGCAATTCGGAATCGCTCATATCATCACTGAACTGGATTCTAACGGCGCGACATTTATTCCGCGCCACCACTCCTCTCGCTTGTGCCGCGACGAAGATGCGCACCCGACGATCCGTTCAGATATCTTCCGCTCGCTCCGTGCTCTTCGCAATGGTCGCGAGCGCCGCCTGCGCGACTGGTGGAGGTTGGCGTCCGGCTTCTGAACGCCATCCACATCCGGCACCGGAACGAGTGGCAGTGGCGCACGCCTCAAATCGATCGGCTGGCCGGGAGCGACGCGCTGCGCACCGCGGTCGAGGCAGGAAATTTGGACATGCTCGTCACGCGATGGAATGCGGAAGCGATAGCGTTCGCGCGGCGGCGCGCGTCGTATCTACTGTATCCATAGCCGCGTATCAAGAGAGTCGTCGCGCACGGCTAACCCGTACAGAGTTGCAGCCATTCTGAGCGGGCATCATGGCTACGTCGAAACTCTACCGCTAGTTCGTCATGAGGAATCTCACCGCGTCTTCCTGGCTGGCACCGTTTACGAACCGCTATTCCATCTTCCTATGCGATCTCGACAGTGTAGCTCAAGGGCTTGAGTGAACCCGGCCTCTCGCGGATGGGAGTGGCCGGTACGGCGGCACGATCTCCGCGAGTAGCCCGAGCAGGAGATGCTCTGTCCCGACCCAAGAGTGATTCATCTCCCGAGCCGGTGCTGATGATTATTTGCCGGAGCTCGTCCGCATTGATGCCGAGGTTCTGCAGGACGGTGACGCCAACACCTTTGCCTTCCGCGATCATCCCCAGAAGAATGTGCTCGGTGCCGACGTACTCATGCTGCAACTGCGCCACCTCCTCGCGCGCCGTCGCAAAGAAAATACGGGAGTGAGCATCTGCCCACTCCCGTATCAGTTTCCAAACCTCGCGGACCGCCTACTACTACGGCTTTTTCGTTCCCTCGTTCTTCTCCTTCCCTTCGTTTCCTTCCTTCGCCTGCTTGTTCCACTTTCCCTTGTGCGCGTGCATTGCCGCCTTGCGGTCCGCGGCTGCTTCCTTGGCAACGGCGGCGGGGCTCTCGTGCTCGACGCCAATCACACTGCCGTCCATCGCGTTGACCTGAACTTCCTGGATGCCGGACTGGCCGGCGACCTTGAGATCGTACGAGTAGAGCAGTTTCCCGTTCTCGTTCTCTAGCTCGGCGGCCTGCACGACCGAGTTCGGGACCTTGGCCAGCGCCGTGGCACGGGCTGCGGATTCCGAGATCTTGGCCTTTGCCGCCAGGTTGGCCGGAATGTCAGCCTTGGGTCCCATCTGCTGCTGCGTTGACTGCTGCATCGGCTGCTGGGTCGACTGGGCCGATGCGATACCCGCGGCGCCAAACATGGCGGCCGTCACGGCGAGAGTAGTAAGAGTGCGCTTCATGACAACAAATCCTCTAATTGGGTGGTGGCTCGCAGTTCCAAAACTGCGTGCCAACGGTGGGCAGGAGACAATCACCTGGCTTCGGCTTCCAGTTTGGGAAGCACAAATCCCGCTCCGACCATGTGAACGTAATATGGCTGGCGGAAGCTTACGCCAGCATTAACGCGTACCTGATTACCGAAACCTCGCGGTCGGCAGCCCACGCAATCACATGGTGAGGCCCGATATCTGCTGACAGTGCGGCGCATGATCGCTACCATCGCGCTGTTCCTGTCGCTCGGGCTGGACACTCTGGCCGTTGCGCTCGGCCTCGGTGTGGGCGGATTGCCACGTGACAGGTGGATTCGCGTTGGACTGACGTTCGCCCTGTTCGAAGGCGCCATGCCGGTCGTCGGTCTCCTCATCGGACAGCATGTGAGTGGCGTTCTGGGCGAGGCCGCGGCCTACGCCGCCGGCACCCTGCTCCTCGCGCTCGGCGGCTGGGAGATCCGCGAGGCGTTGACCGACGATGATGTTAATGCACGTACCGAGGAAGCGGCGCGTCATGACCGCTCGATCCTGCTCACCGGGCTGTCCGTGAGCCTTGACGAACTCGCCGTCGGCTTTGCACTCGGCGCGGTCGGCGTCGCACTCGGTCCGGCGCTCCTCTACATTGCACTGCAGGCATTTGCCCTCACCTTCTTCGGGCTCTGGCTCGGCACACGCGTCGGCGCAAAGCTCGGCGAACGCGCGGAACTGACCGCCGGAATCGTACTCGCGCTACTTGGAATTGCCCTCATCGCAAGCGAGGCAACAGGCCTCCACTTTCTGTAGCACTGTTATAGCACATCTGTAGCACGACACGATTGGCGACTACAGCAATCCCCTAAGCCGTGATGGGAAGAGTGAGCGTGAACGTCGATCCAGCCGAGGTACTCTCGACCCTGAGATCACCGCCCATGCCGACCGCCAGATCGCGTGATATGGCAAGCCCAAGCCCGACGCCGGCAGCCGGTTGGCTGAGCTTGCGCTCCACTTGCACGAACGGCTCAAAGATATTTACCAGCTTCTCCGCTGGTATACCGATACCCGTGTCATGCACGCGAACCTGGACGAGATCGCCGTCGGCCGCGCACCCAACAGTAACGCTACCGCCCTCGGGTGTGAACTTCACGGCATTGCTCAACAGGTTCAGTACGATCTGTTGCAGCTTGTCGCGATCAGCTAGCGCCATGAGTGATGTGTCGCACGCTTCGTACGAGTACTCCAGCCCCTTGGAGCGCATCTGTGGAAGAATCATTGATTCCGCGTCGCGTAGTGCAGCGTCGAGCGGCACACGCTCGGTGTGATATTCCACCTGGCCCGCGCCCAGCTTGGCGAAGTTCAGTACGTCATTAATGAGCCCGAGTAGATGTTTCTGGCTGCGCTGAATGCGGGAAAGATCAGACAGCTGCTCGGCTGTGACGGGACCGCGAAGTCCCATCTCGATCAGCTGGACGTATCCGCCGATTGCGTTGAGCGGTGTCCGAAGCTCATGACTCATGCTGGCGAGAAATTCCGACTTTGCGCGGTTCGCGTTTTCGGCTGCGGCCAGCGCTGTGTCGCGCGCGTCCTCCAACTCCCTGCGCTCGGTGACATTCTGCAAGTACACCGCGAGCCCGCCATCGTCCGTTGGAAAGGCACGTGCCTGGTACCACTGATTCAGTGCTGGATAGTACTCCAGCAGCTCGACAGCGACGCGCTTGCGCATCGCGCGGTGGTACTCGTGATACACCTCCGTCCTGGTCGCGTCTGGAAATTCGCTCCACCAATCCTTGCCGATCAGATCGCCCCGATCGCGGCCGATCATGCGCTCGAATGCGGCATTGACATGAGTGGCGCGCCACGACGAATCGACAGCGAACGAGGCGTCCGTCATACTCTCGAGCACACTCGCAACGCGGCGGTGCTCGCGCTCGGCTTCCCTTGTTCGATCGTCAAGTGCGAGCGCGGTAGCCGTCAGCTGTTGGTTGGCCTCTTCGAGCTCCTCCGAAATTGCCTGCGACTCCTCGACCTGCTGTTCCAACTCTGCCGCCTGATGCTCCAGCTCTCTGGCCTGCTCGTGCAACTGGTTCGTCATGTCCTCAGCCGCGGTAATAGCGGCCCGGAGCTCTATCTCCGTCATCACGGTGCCGGAGAGATCAAGCAGAATGTCTATCTGCTCCGGCGTCCACTCATGCGGCTGTGTATCCAGAACACAGAAGCTGCCGAGCGCAACGCCGTCGCTGGTGATGAGAGGAATGCCCAGATACGCACGCACCCCCATCCCCTTCACCGCCGGGAAATCCGCAAATATCGGATCGAGCGGGGCATCATTCACCACCAGCGGTGCCGCTGACATTATCGCATGCTGACAGAAAGAAGGCCCGAGCCGGATCTCGCGCGCGGACGCGAACGGCTCAGGAACGCCGATACAGCTCTTCCAGAAGTCCCGGTCACCGTCCACCAGCGAGACTAGCGATACGGGTACCTTGAGAATCTTGGATGCGAGCCGTGTAAGCCGATCAAACGCTTGCTCCGCCGGAGTGTCGAGCAGGGCTGTAGCACGTACCCGCTCAAGCCGGTCGCTCGCGGTAATCACTGCCCGGCGCCTTTCCGCGATCAGCTCACGATCGGCCGCGCTCTCGAGAGCGACGTCATTCGTGCCTCCGTCAGTGTTACTGCCCGCTGTCATTCGCGACGTTTCCATGTTTCCATGTGCTACCCCTCCACGGACCGTAGGATTACTCTCCCCATGAATCACCCTAGCGTCCGAACCGTGGCGCGCCGCTCGTGCTCGTCACGCTGGCCCAGGAACTCGCCCACGGGTGCCAGCGTGTCGATGTGATCGCAGAAAATCTTGAACGTCGCAAGCAGTGGCACGGCAATGAATGCGCCAGCGATTCCCCAGATCCAGAACCAGAATGCGAGCCCTACAAAGAGCGCAACCGGGTTGAGCGCCAGCCGATGCCCGAGGAGTAGTGGACTGACGAGATTGCCCTGGATCAGGTTGATGAAGAGATAGCTGAGCGGGATGAGAAGCGCATGTCCCACACTATCGAAGACTGTGAGCGCGGCCACCGCCAGAATGGCTGTCATCGCCAGCGCACCAAGGTATGGAATGAACTCGAGCACGAAGACCAGCGCTCCCCACAGCTCCGGGCTCGGCATTCCCCACAAATACATGATCCCGGTGACCACCACCGCTTCACCCAGGTTGACCGATGCGGCGGTGAGCAGATACGTGGATATGGATGACTCGGTCTCGCGTGCGATGTCGACGGCCTTCTTTTTCTCGCCCCTGTTCGGCAGCACCTTGATCAGCTTCTGAAGAAACAGATCTCCGGCGGCGAGCAGGAAAAATAGTAGCACAACCACTTCGAACATGCTTCCGACGAACCGCTGCGTGGTACCGAACGCGCGAGCGACGAAACTTGGTCCCTTCACCACGACCTCGGTGGGTCTCGCTGTCCCGGTCGTCACACTTGCCGCGGTTGCCACCTGCTCCGCTGTCCTGGTTATGCGCTCGATCGGCTTGATCAGCTTGCCAAGCTTCAGCTCCGCGGTCTTCAACGTCTCTGGCGCGCTGACCGCCCACCCCTCGACCGGTCCGGCCAGCCTGAAGCCGCCGTACCCGATGACAGCGAGTAGTGTCAGGACGATGACCCCAGCGCCAAGTGGAGTCGGAACCCGGAGGCGGGCCAGGGCACGCACGACCGGGCTGAAGAGGAACTTGAGCAGAACCGCGAACGCTATCGGCAGAAGAAAATCGCGCGCGAAGTAGAGCGTGTACAGCAGCGCCAATACCGCCACGACGATCATGCTGATGGAGCGCGCCTGCTTGCTCTGGATCGCCGAATCGGCCTTGGCCAGATCGGGCTTCGGCGCATCTGCCGCGACCGGTACAGCGTCGGCGGTGGGATTGACCTGGGGCTCCAGAACCGAGGCATCTCGTTCTGTGTTGTCTGTAGCGCCGTTTGTGCTACTGCTCGTACCACCACTATCCATCCCCGTGTTCACACGCACGCGACGCGCCACGATAGTACGATTTAGCACTAACGGTGTACTCGCTTTGTAGTCGCGGCACTCGGCATCCAGCCATGCCAATGGCTCGCATCCTGCTTTTTAGGGCTATATGACTACGCTCGACCGGGTGGATGAGGCCTTCCGTGGCTTCGTAGGTGACCCAGGATTCCCGTGCCTTGCTGCCAAGGGTACAGTACGACGGCGCCGATACAGAATCGGCCTGTACGGGACACTTGGAAATGGTGAGACCGTGGCCGAGCTCGCGCGAGATCTCGGGTCATTTGCAGCCAGACCACTGTCGACGGGGACGGCATTCACCAGCTTCATCGCCGTATTTCCGGACCGGCCGCCGACCGATGAATGCGAGTTCGAGCAACGGCTGTGGACGCAGCTGCAATCGCTGCATGAGCACGATGATGTGACGATTGGATGGGATCCAACAGTCAGCGCTGACCCGGACGACGCTAACTTCTCGTTCAGCTTTGGAGGGCGCGCTTTCTTCGTTGTGGGACTACATCCGTCCAGCTCGCGCCTTGCGCGACGCTTCCAGTGGCCCGCACTTGTCTTCAATCCTCAAGCGCAGTTCGCGCGGCTCCGCGCTGAAGGACGTTTCGGCAAACTCCGCGCAGCGATCCGTGAACGTGAGGTGGCGTTACAAGGGAGCCTCAATCCCAACCTCGCCGACTTCGGCGAGAAATCAGAGGCTCGGCAGTACTCCGGGCGACGGGCCGAAGATGACTGGCGCTGTCCGTTTCACCACAGAGCGCCATGACCATATCATGATCGTGTCACGCCAACTGCACCTGGCGCCACAGACAGGCGCCGGCTTCATCGTTGAGCGGGGTCAGCTTCTCAAGATCGTTGATCCACAGGGCGAGCAGGTGTCAGATCTCACCTCGTTCGCGCGCGATGACATCGGCGAGTGGCTGTCTTCGGGACGCACTATCGACTACGCAAACACGATCTATGTGACAACGGGCCACACGCTGTACTCCAATCGGAGCCGGCCAATGTGGACGATTGTGGAAGACACGGTCGGCCGGCACGACTTTCTGCTGACGCCATGCAGCCCCGAAACTTTCAGTATCATTTACAAGACTACGGGTCATCACCCGAGCTGCTTCGAGAATCTCGCGCGCAACTTGCAGCCGTATGGCATCGCACCCGACGCGATCCCAACGACTCTGAACGTCTTCATGAATGTCGATGTACTTCCCTCCGGCGAGCTGAACATCATGCCACCGCGCTCGCGGGCCGGTGATCACATACTTCTGCGCGCGGAGATGGACTTGATCGTCGGCGTCACCGCCTGTTCCGCGGAGCTATCCAACAACGGCAGCTTTAAGCCGATCGACGTCGAGGTCTACTCCCCGGATCCCGATTCGACTAAAGCGTCGGACGGGTCCCGTGTCAATGCGATCCCGAATGGCGCGCCCGCAGAACCGACATCGGCGTAGCAGCTTGGCGCAGCACTGTTCCCCGATACGGAATTCCGCCCACAGTGAGGCGCGCGCCCAGTGCGAGCCAACTGCACACCGCGCGCTCGGCCAGCCACACCGGCGCGAACAACGAAGAGCTGGCTGGAAATACTCTGGTCCCGCCAGCGCGGCGCCGGCCGAGCTCGGCTACACTGATGATGGTCGCCACCCCCATCGCCAACGTCTTCCAGCGAGATTTCCGCACGAGCGCGACGACCGTCGGCAGCACCGCAAGCTGCAACGTGAGACGACCGGGGCGTGCCATCTCGTCGTAAGCCTGACGCACACGCTGAGTCCAGAAGTGTTGAGTCGTGGATGGGTGTCGCCGTACATATGCGCCGAGCAACAGTTGCTCGTGGCCGCCGGCCGCGATGATGGTGCGCACCAGCTCCAGGTTCTCGAACATCACGCTGCCATCGTATCCGCCCGAGACAAGCAGCACCGAACGGCGCACTCCGACCGTGCCGGGCCAGTCTCCGCCCGTCATGCGGTTGAGCAGCATGCGTCCGGTGTCGATGCGCGCATGCCACGGAAGCGGCTCGAAATAGTTCTGCGGTCTGACGATATCCGCAACCGCGAGCGCGCCCGAAAGTTGCGCGAGCGAGACGTCATCATAGCGAACGTCGTCGTCAGCGAAGATCAACCGCTCGTGCGAAGCGAGACGCACTCCGGTAAGCACGCCGCCAACTTTCCCCATCGGTGTCGCGAGATCCGCGTGCGGGGCGACATGGCGCACAATTGTGCCCCACGCATCAGCGTGCGCTGCAAAGATCCGTGCCGGAGAGCCGTCGACCACGATCACCTCAACGCGCTCTGCAAGCCAGCGAAGATACGCAGCCATCTCGTCGGAACGATCGGCGGTCGAAGCCTTGATCGGCAGGATGTACGTGAGCCTGCTGGAACCCGTCCGCTGCATGGCGTACCATATCGGCAACGCGCGTGCCGGCCCATCGCAACTGGGTCGTGAAGGACGATCTCGACGTAACCGCGCCGGTCGGTGCGCTGGGGGATATCTCGGCAGACATGTTGCGTGTGCAGCTGCACCGCATCGTCGATTGGGTGGCCGACTACCGTGAGAATATAGAGACGAGACCAATCTCTCCTGACGTGCGGCCCGGGGACGTGACTGCGCGTTTGAGCGCTACGGCACCCGACAGCGCTGAGTTGCTCGGGACGATTCTGAGCGATCTCGACACGGTGATCATGCCCGGCATCGTGCACTGGGGACATCCTGCCTTCCTCGGCTACTTCGGCAGCACCAGTAACGGACCAGCGCTCATCGGGGAGATCATATCCGCTGCGCTGAACGTGAGCGCGATGACGTGGCAGACGTCGCCCGCCGCGACCGAGCTGGAGACCGTTGTTCTGAAGTGGATCAGACAGATGGTCGGTCTGCCGGAAACGTTCACTGGCGTGGTGTACGATACGGCCTCCATCGGCGTGCTGCACGCGCTCGCTGCCGCGCGCGAGGTTGCGGGCGCGGATGTACGCCGTCGCGGGCTTGTGGGCCGGAGCGACCTGCCGGTGTTCCGCGTGTATGCGTCTGACCAGGCGCACAGCTCACTCGATAAGGCAATGATAGTGTTGGGTCTTGGCGAGGCGAACGTCGTGCGTGTTGCATCTGACGCGGAATTTCGACTGGATGTGAACGCGTTGCGCGCGGCCATGGAAGCAGATGTGCAACAAGGTCTCCGCCCCATGGCGGTCGTGGCAACTGTAGGCACCACTTCTACCACGAGCATAGATCCGGTCGCAGAAATCGCGCCGGTGTGTCGAGCGTACGGCGCCTGGCTTCATGTGGACGCAGCGTATGGCGGCGCACTTGCCGTGTTGCCCGAGCGCCGCGATGTGATGGCAGCCACCGAGCTGGCCGACTCCGTGGTTATCAACCCGCACAAGTGGCTCTTTGTGCCGCTCGACTTCAGCGCACTTTACACCCGCCATCCCGACGTGCTTCGCGCAGTGTTCTCTCTCGTTCCAGAATACCTGCGCGGCGATTCTTCGACAAGCACCGACGGAGCCGCCGGAGCCGACGGCATGGAATTTTCCGTCGATTACATGGATTACAGTCTCCAGCTCGGACGCCGATTTCGCGCGCTCAAGGCATGGATGGTGTTTCGTGCATTCGGGCGCGACGGCATCGCCGCGCGTATTCGGGAACAGTGCAGACTGGCGCAGCTGTTGGTTCACTGGATTGACGTTGATCCCCAATTCACAGTTATGGCTCCCGTTCCGATGGCTGTGGTATGCTTCCGCTTCGATCCGGGCGGGCTCGGTCCGGAGTCGTGTGACCGATTGAACGAAGACATTGTGGGTTCCGTCAACGCAAGCGGCGACGCGTACATCACTCACACGCGACTACGCGGCCGCGTCGCGATGCGCGTCGGAATTGGAAACGTGCTCACCACCGAGCAACATCTAGCACACGTGTGGCGGCGCGTTCAGACCAGCGCACGCGACTGCTTATCATCGTACTCGGCGGTCGTGTAACTTTGGATACCCTCTCCGCGAAATATCATGGCCACTGACCAGGAAGTTGCGTTCCCCAAACTCACCCGAGCGCAGATCGACGAGCTACGTCCGTGGGGAAAGGTCCGGTCGGTCAAGGCGGGTGATATCCTCTTCAAGGAAGGCTCCCGCGACTTCGCCTTTTTCGTGATGCTCAAGGGCGAAGTGGAGATCGTTGAAGGATTTTCGCAGAGCCCACACATCGTCACGGTGCATGAGCCCGGCGAGTTCGCGGGCGACGTCGATCTACTGACGGGGAGGGCAAGTCTTGTAACCGCGCGCGTTCGCACCGACGGCGAAGTGCTGGAGCTGGATGACGACTCGTTGAAACGGATCGTATCCGAGCTGCCGGAGATAAGCGACGTCCTACTCAAGGCCTTTCTCATGCGTCGCGCGCTGCTCATTGGTGGAGACTACGAAGGCATCCAGATCATCGGGTCCCGCTTCTCGCCGGAGGCGCACCGCCTTCGTGAATTCGCCACGCGCAATGGCATCCCGTTCCACTGGACTGATGTCGAACAGGATGAGGGAGCTGAAGGGATTCTCAGACGATTCGGCGTCACCGCGGCCGAGACGCCAATCGTGATCGGCCGCAACGGTGAACGCTTGAAGAATCCATCGATCACTGAGTTTGCTCGCCACATGGGCTTCGAAGTGAGTGCGACACCCGGCGAGGTGTATGATCTTGTGATTGTTGGCGCGGGACCGGCGGGTCTCGGAGCCGCGGTTTATGCGGCTTCGGAAGGACTCAATACTCTCATCCTCGATAGCGTGGCCGCTGGCGGCCAGGCGGCTACCAGCTCCAAGATCGAAAACTACCTGGGCTTTCCCACCGGAATCTCTGGCGCTAATCTCGCGCGCGATGCAGTGGTGCAGGCACTGAAGTTCGGCGCGGTCCTGTCGGTACCCCGCACCGTTGTCAGTCTTCGGCTCGATGGCGGAGATAGAGTAGTGACCCTGGAGGACGGACCCGAGATAAGGGGCCGGACCGTACTGGTAGCGAGCGGCGTCGAGTACCGCCGACTGAATGTCGCGCGACTCGCCGACTTCGAGGGCGCAGGTGTGTACTACGCGGCCAGTGAGATGGAGGCTCGGCTCTGCGAGGGCGATGAGATTGTGATTGTCGGTGGGGGCAACTCAGCCGGGCAAGCTGCTGTCTTTCTGTCACACCGTGCTCGTCGCGTTCACATGGTGATTCGCGGCAATAATTTGGCGAAGAGCATGTCCCGTTATCTGGTTGAGCGTATCGGGCTTACCGACAACATTATCGTGCATCGCGATACCGCCGTGAGCGCACTGGACGGCGATGAGCGACTACGCGCGGTCACCCTTCGCAATAGCTCGACGGGAGAGGAAACGACTATTCCCGCCCGCGCGCTCTTCATCTTTATTGGAGCAGTACCGCATACGCAGTGGCTGCTCGATTGCACCATGCTGGACCGCAAGGGCTTTGTCCTTACCGGTCCGGAGATCCCTCCAGAAGCGCTGCAATCGCCAGCATGGCGCGCCGCCGGCAGGGCTCCGCATTTTCTTGAGACGAGCCTTCCCGGTGTATTCGCGGCAGGCGATGCGCGGAGTGGCTCCGTTAAACGCGTCGCGTCCGCTGTGGGCGAAGGTTCCATGGCGGTCACTTTCGTACACGCCTATCTCGGAGCGAGCGCCGAGCGCGTGGTTGCGTGAGCCACTGGCTCCGGGCACCGCATGAAGTTGAAAGTGTAACTTTCAACCATGACTTTTTCTAACAGATTGTCCGGCGGCATGCGGACTGGCATGCGTCGCGGTATCTGTTGCGTCGGGATCGTTGCTGCGCTTGCGGCCACTCACGTAGTTCCGCTATTCGCGTGGGGCGAGCGCGGCCATTATCTCACCGGCCAGGCAGCGGCCGCAAAGATCCCCGCCGCGATGCCTACATTCTTCCGCAACGCCGCCGCGCAGCTCGCCTATCTGAATCCGGAGCCGGACCGGTGGCGCGATCGCACCGAGTCGGCCATCGACCCAGCGCTGGACGCGGGGTCGGCGCCGGATCACTTCATCGACATAGATATGGTGTCGCCGACAACGCTCACGGCAGCGTTTTCAGCGCCGCAGCGCTACGCATACGCGGACACACTGCGCGCCGCTGGCGTCGATGCCGCCAAGTACGGCTTCCTCCCGTTCCGCATTCTGGAGCTGACCCAACGTCTGCGCATTGAGTTCCGGCTGTGGCGCGCCGCGCCCAACGATCAGACGCGCGCATGGGTCGAGGCACGGATCATCAACGACGCCGGCATTCTCGGACACTACGTCGCCGATGGCTCCAATCCAGCGCACACTTCCGTGAACTTCAACGGTTGGGTAGGAGATAATCCCAAGGGTTACGCCACCGACAAGCGCTTCCACTCGCGCTTCGAGTCCGCGTACGTCCAGAACCACATCGCAATTCAGGATCTGCTCCCTCGCATCGACTCCGTCCCACAGGCAATCCCCGTCGCCGATCTGAGGCCGGCGATCCTGACATATCTTCGCCGCAGCAACAGCGAGGTGGAGCATCTGTACGCCCTGGACAAGCAGGCGCCCTTTGATGCGCAGACAACAGCGCCCGAGAACAAGGCATTCACCGCCCAGCGACTCGCGGATGGCGCGCAGATGCTGCGCAATCTGTGGTGGACCGCGTGGGTGACGAGTGCACCGAGCGAGACAAACCCTCCGGGTACACCTGTTAATCCTGTTAATCCTGCCCCGTCATCAACGAAGACGCCGCAGTAACGCAGTCATGACATCAAGTCTTTTCACGCCGCTCACCATCCGCGGCGTCACGCTCAAGAACCGCATTGTGATGAGCCCCATGTGCCAGTACTCGAGCATCGATGGATTCGCTACTGACTGGCACCTCGTCAATCTTGGCACCCGCGCCGTCGGCGGCGTCTCGCTCGCCATCACCGAGGCGACAGCTGTCACACCTGAAGGTCGTATCTCTCCTGCCGACCTCGGCATCTGGGACGATGCGCACATTGCGGGACTTCGCCGCTGCACTGAGTTCGTCGAGCGTCATGGCGCCGTCGCCGGAATCCAGCTGGCCCACGCGGGACGCAAGGCCAGCACCCGCGTTCCATGGGAGGGCGGCGGCCCCATCCCGATCGCCGAAGGTGGATGGCAGACCGTCGCGCCGAGCGCGATACCGTTCCGCGAAGGCGAACCGCTTCCCGATCCGCTAACCGACAGCGACATCCAGAGCACCATCGTCGCGTTCGCTGCAGCGGCGCACCGCGCCGTCGAAGCGGGATTTCGCGTGATTGAGTTGCACGCCGCGCATGGGTACCTGATTCATGAGTTCCTTTCTCCGCTGTCCAACCATCGCGATGATCGCTACGGCGGCAGTATGGAGAATCGCATGCGATTGGCGTGCGAGGTGGTACAGACCACGCGCGCGGTGCTTCCGGATGACTTTCCATTATTCGTCCGCATCTCCGCAACTGACTGGTCGCCCGGCGGCTGGGACATCGATCAATCGGTCGAGCTTGCGCGAGTGCTCGCGCGTCTGGGCGTCGATCTCATCGATTGCTCCTCCGGCGGAGCTGTCCGGGGCGCACGCATCCCTGTGGGTCCCGGATACCAGGTTGAGTTCGCGGAGCGCATTCGCCGCGACACCGGAATTTTGACCGGCGCGGTCGGGATGATTACCGATCCTCTACAGGCCGACAGCATCATTGCAGAAGGACGCGCGGACGTGGTGCTGCTCGCGCGCCAGTTGCTGCGAGAGCCGTACTTCGCATTGCACGCAGGCAAGCAGTTGGGTGCCGACGTCACCTGGCCGGTTCAGTACGAGCGGGCACGCGACTGAGGTGATGTTGTAGGCGGCTTCTTCAGTCGCCGCCCGACATGAACATGCGGATCTTTACCTTTGTTTTGCTGGTGTAGAGCGTCGATGCATACCCCGGTAACAACTTGAGCTGAACGGGGCTCAGTATCGATGGCAGCGTGCGTTGCACGTCTATTCTACTCATCTCCCACACGTCGTCTATCGTTTGCTCCTGCCGCTTGAGAGCCGCCGCTGCGTCGAAACTATCACCAAGCTCTGATAGATGATTTGTAAGCGAGGTCCACGCACTGTCCACGCGCTGCTTGTACGCAGTCTGTGCTTTCCTGATCGCTTCGGCCTGGTCTTTGGTCACGAGTAGCGAATCACTCTCACGCAGGATCTCTGCGTAAGGGTCCGGCACGTTCCGCTGATATCGCTTCTTCAGATCGGCCGCGGTCAGCCGCGGCCCAGCCCTTCCCGCTCGGCCCGGCTTGAGCCAGCGATCCAACTGCTGCTGGCCCAGGGGTGTGCCGATGTCGAAGCGTATGTCCAGCGTCACGCGAAACGGGCTGCGTTGCGTCGTGGCTGATGGACGCGTGATTCCGAAGCGCGGATTCACTTCGTACTGAAATGTGCTGGTAGACGGATTGAAGCCACGGATGTTGTACAGAGTCTGGTCCGGTGTGGACGGTGTTCCCCACCCGCGCAGATGGTCGCTTCCGTGAAGCAGTTGGTCTATTCCACCGAGTGGATTCACCAGTGCCAGCGCTATGTTTGCGTATCTACTCGAGTGTGGCAGCCTTGCGCGGAATGCCAACTGCGCGTTCAGCGACGCCGTCCACGGCCCTTCACAACTATTTTGGTCAGCGGCATGTTGTAGTTGCCGCGTCAGACATTCGCGTACGCTTCCGGGTACCGATGCAAACAACGAGCGCGTCGCCCTGGCGAGCGCTGCATCGGTCGTACGGGCCGGATCGAACACGAAGGCGCGATCGTTGAGCAACCCGTCCCCGTTCACGTCGCTCCCCACCATCGGTGTGAACGGTAGCCCGGACTGCAATCTGCCGAAGAATGTCAGGGTCGCCCACTTCTTGTAATAACCGCCCTGAACGAGAAACTGGTGCCGGATGTCCAGATCGCCGCGTGCCCACTCGCGCTGTAATGGCGAACCAAAGGTAGATCCGTCAAAGCCGCCCAATATCGCACGTGAGCTCGCAAGCGTGTAGCCTCCCGAGACAAACCAGGGATGGCTCGTTTGAAGCGTTGGCGTCAGCGTGATCGTCGCCTGTCGGCTCGTGGAGCGGCGGTCGGACAGATTGTTCATCACATGACCGAACGATGAAATACGACGGGCTTCTACTGATGACACCGCTCCGCTCGCGGGCACCACGCCGGACGTACTCGCGAATACGGGGCGTCCCTCATTCGATGTGACAAACCGCTCGGTTCCGGAAAAGTTCAGATCGGTGCGGCCGGGCTGGTTGAGGTTGAGTGAGTACAGCCCTTCGACGGTATACGTGAGCTGCCGATAGCTGGACGAGTAGCCGAGATTTGCGCGCCAGGAGCGCGGCGCCGTGTACGACGGATCGAATAGCTGGACCGTGGGCGCTGCATCGGCGAACACCGCGGAGGGGCTGGCCCCTGCACACTGATCAGGAATTGCGCTCGCTGACGCCGCATACTCTGACTAGTTGGGTACGGGTGCGGCCCCACCGAGGCATGTGAGTGACTGTAAGCCGTTGGGCAGTCCGGTGGCCACAGATGCAGTCGTCAGGAGCGTGCCCGGAATGAGACTGCGGAACTCCCCGATACCGCCCCGCACGTAGCTAGTTGGCGAGAGAATGAACATCCCTATCGGGTTGCCCATCATCCCCATCCCCTGTCCCTTGCTCTTGCGTACCCACGTGAAGCCGGCGCGCGGGCTCACGTGCATAGTGTTGGGGGCGTTGTCCGTTCGCAGACCGAACAACGACTGCACTAGAGGGTTGAACGCGGCCGTAGAGGTGAAGCGGTTGCCCTCCACCCTTACGCCATACAGCACCTGAAATGTTTGCGATTTGCGCCACAGATCGCCGAGTGCCACGAAGCTGTTCCACTCTCCACTGGTGCGCACCGGCGAGTTGAGCGTGCGCGTGAAGCTGGTCGGGCGGTTGGCCGCAAGATCAGCGAGCGAGTTGAACGCGAAAGTACCGAACATGTTCGGATTTGCATCTTCACGCACACCATCGAACCTGAGGTCCGCGTTGAGCTTCACACGGTGCGCACTGCGCCCAGGCACGTAGAACTGCGTCTCGCTCGTCGTCTCCCACGTCCACTGACGCGTGTCGTTCAGTAGTCCATTACCACCGAATGCGAGCGACATCACGCCATCGGTACCATCGGGCAACGACGACGCCACCAGCACGCGTCCCTCCGGGATCTCTACAAACGGCTCGGCCCGCCGGCGATTCACCGACGCCGCGGAAGTCGCCTCGGTGAGATAGTCGCCGTGGATGTACGACGAGAACAGGCCCTGTACCATCCCTGTTGCTTCCGATGTGTTGCCGCCGTGCGTGAGCGTTGCGGTCGGACCAATCCCGACTGCGTCCGAGCTGGCGACCTTGGCGTAGCCGAGCAGCCCCCAGGTCTGTTTCGCGGGGGTGAAGGTCTTCCAATCATACGGTGCATGGTCGATGCGACCGATGAACGAAGCGGACTGCGACATGCGCGATGTTGGGAGTCCAGCACCGCCGATGGGAACACCGCCAGCCGACAGCACACTGAAAAGCCGCGCGACCGAATCGCTCGACACACCCGCGCGCGCGAGTAGATCGGCCGAAGCTCCGCCCAGTGAGGTGAGATCGGACGAGCGTCGCCCCGCCTGCGCGCCGTAGTTGTAAACAAACTTGTCGCCCTCGAGTAGCGGTCCGTCGCCTCCGATGCTCGCCTGCAGATTGGTGAAGCGTTGGCCCAGGGCGGCTGATGTTGGGTCGGTATACTGAAGAGCCGGTGCATCGACCGTCAGATGTGCCCGCCGGAACGAGAACAGGTTTCCCTGCGAAAGCTCCACGTTCTGCTGCAATCCGCTGAACCAGCCCCGAGCCGGGTCATATGTTGATGACGACACGCGCACGCGAGTCGACGCGTCGCGTGGAACATCACCACCGGGAAACGCCATTCCGTTGAGCGTTGTCGAGTTCTGCGCCGAGCTCAAGCCGCCGACTGAAACACCACCCGGCGTGACGGCCACGCCCGGAATCGTCCCAGCTATTGCCGCGATGTCTCCAGCCTGATCCGGTGGGACCGCGCCGTTGACTCCGTCCGCCGTTCTTTCCGCGCCGCCCGGATCGATGCTGCGTCTGTCGCGGTCCGGCTTGGGCTTCTTCGCCTGTACTTTCACCGCGGCAAGTTGTTGCGCCTCTGCGGGCCCGAGCTTAGCGTCCACCACAAACACGGAATCGTTTCCGGTCCGTGTAACGCGCTTCCGGAAAGTTTGTCGGCCGACCGCTGAGAAGTGGACCAGATAGTCGCCAGTACCGTGCTCGAAGACGATCTCGTACTTGCCCGCATTGTCCGTCTTCGTCGCCTCCGAAAGGCGATCCGGCGCCATCGTCGCGATGACGTCGACACCGGCCAATGCCTTGCCACTATCGGTGATGACTGTACCACGAATGACGTCGTGGTGTGTTTGTGCCTGCGCTTTTGTGACGAGAGGAATCGCAAGCGCAATAGTGACAGCACATAGCTTCACGGCGCGACCGCGGCTCATACGCATTACGGCCTCGCTGCCCTTGACCAGACCACTGTCACGTCGGTGTTCCCAACGGTTACAGGCATTACAGCGAGGCTTGAGACGTGCAGACTCATGTCCCCGAACCGTTCCGCCACTTTCTCGCTTGAGAAGAAAGTACCGGGCTCGTACGCTTCATCGCGTGCTGTCCTGAGCACCCGTCCCGAGCTGTCCACTACGAACCACAGTAGCATTCCCGGCTTTGCTGACGTCGAGAGACCGGGGTAATACCGCCGGATAGCCGCGGGGTTATCCTTCCGACGCAGCGCACTGATTAAGCCATGCTCCCGGACGGACTCCGTGTTCTTTAGACGCGCGTACGTGGTCCTCAACGCCGCGTCTGCTGAGTCTCGCTTCGCCTTCTCTGATTCAAGCCGGTCTATTTTGCTGGCAAGCTGACGCGCTACTGACGCCAGGCTGTCGTTGCGCTGCGCCAGAATATGCAGGCTGTCCGCACGCGCTCGCCCTACCTTTTCGGTGCCGGCCAACCTCAACGCGGGCGCCGGCTTGACAGCGACAGTGAAATGTCGAGCAAATCGCAGCCGCGGAATCGGCGCCGCAAACGCACCTGTCACCGCCAGCACTCCGATCACTCCGCCTATCGTCAGTGTCCGCATGCCAACCGAGCGCCGACGTGTCATTGCACGCAGCCGCAGCTCCAGCTCGGATGGCAGCTGCAGCAGTGCCACCACTGGAATTCCGGTGAGTCCGTAGTCTTGCCCTCTTGCCGCCACGTTCAGCAGCATGTGACCGTACTCCTTCGCCCCTGGATGCCTGCGCAGCACTCTCGCATCACAGTCCAACTCGATCGCGCACCTCAACCGCGCCGCGCACCACCACAGCGCAGCGTTCCACGGCATCAGCACGACCGCAAGCACCGCCAGGACCAGCCGCTCGGGGTCGCGCGCCACCACGTGCTCGCATTCATGAGCAAGCACCAACTTGCGCTGTTCGGCGGACATCAACATGGCCCACTCCGGCATCACGATTCGGTGCGAGATGACGCCGAGTACTGCTGGACCGGTGCTGGGCGAAACCTCCACTTCCACTCCGTCGAGCGATGTGTGATACCAACTGCGTCGAGCCCGCCGCCAGTGCAGTGCTCCAGCCACGAGCCACATAGTCAGCGTCGCGGACGCGATGATCCACAGGATTGCGAGGGCAGGAGTAAGCCTCGTACTCATTCTCGCGATCGTCGCTCTCCACCCATGCCTGCGTACGATCAAGAACCGGATAGGAGCATCGCGGCTCACAAGCGTGGAAGCGGCGGTAGCAGTAGCGGTTACAGTGACGCTAGCAGCGCGGCGCGCCAGCTTCTGTGCGCCGCGTACAGCAACCACTGTCATCACCTCTCCGCTACCCTTACTGAATGTGTCAATACGCCTGGCGGAAGTGTTCGTGGATGCGGAACGCCACGCCAATGCTGCTGGCGGCACTACCAGCGCTACGCAGATGGCGCCGCTCCACAGGTGCCGGACCGGCGTGCGTCCCTGCATGCCCCACTCAATTGCCGCGGCTGCCGCGGCAACGAGCGCGGTGAACACGAGCACGTATACGTAGACCTCGGCGGTAAGGATCATGACTCCTCCTCCCCTAACCGCTCATCCAGCAGTGCTCTCAGCCGCCGAAGCGTCGCGTTATCCATCTCGTGCTCGGACACAAGCCTGGTCAGTAGCTGCTCAGGGGAACCGCGAAAGAACTGTCCCAACAGCCGATCAATCGCACTCGATCCGGCCTCCGCCCGCTCAACCGACGCTCGATATCGGTGCGCTCGCCCCTCTGCCTCTCGGGTTACGTGACCCTTCTCCTCCAGCAGGCGCATCAGTGTCAGGATGGTGGTATACGCCGATCCGTCACCCAGAGCATCGCGCACCTCCGCCACGGTGCTCGGGCCCCTGTCCCAAAGGATGTTCATGATCTCTACTTCGCGGGGCGTCAATCGCGGCATAGTGGATTTCTACTAAGAGTCTAGTACTACAGCTACAGTACTATGCTTTGCCTGATCCGTCAATACTTAGCTGCCGCCGGTTCTCGGTAGGTTTGCTACCTTACCACCCCCACCCAGCCGCGACCTTCGCCCTTGCTCCCGCATGCTAATGCTCACCTGTAAGACATCGATCCTCGCGCTCGGAAGCGCGACAATAGTCGCTCTAGGCTGCCAGGGCAGCAAACAGCAGCGCACCGCGGCCAGCAACAACAACATCGCCGGCTCGCGTAGCTTCTCCGCCTTTGTCGATACCTACTTCGACTCGCTGTACGCCTTCAGCCCCTCCTCTGGCACCGCGGCTGGCTTCCATCAATACGACAACCGGCTGGAAGACTACTCGGCTGCGTCCTTCAACCGACGCATCGCGACTCTGACCCAGCAGCAGGCGCAACTCGATTCTCTGCCAGGGCACGCCCTCTCGGCAAGCGATTCCATCGACGCATCAATGATCGACGGCGCCATCAGATCCGAGTTGCAGGACGAAACAATCATTCAGAACTGGAAGAAGAACCCGATCAACTACGTCGGACTTCCAGGCAACGCGGTCGATCTATTAATGAAGCGTGACTTCGCCCCCGCGAACCAGCGCCTTCGCTCCGTTACGTCACGTCTGCGCGGCGTTCCAACCGTGCTCGCTGGGATGCGCGCCAACGTACAGAACCCTCCAAGAGAGTTCACCGATCTCGCGATACGAGTTGGAGGTGGGTCTGTCGGTTTCTTCCAGCACGATGTTGCAACCTGGGCCAAAGGCGCCGCCGGTGCCGATACCGCCGCACTGCGCGACTTCACCGCGGTGAACGACTCTGCGGTCGCGGCAATGCGTTCGGCGACGGAATGGCTCAAAGCCGAACTCCTCCCTCGCTCGCACGGATCCTTCGCGATCGGCGCCAAGAACTTTCACGACAAGCTGATCTATGACGACATGGTCGACATTCCACTCGACCGCCTGCTTGCCATCGGGGAAGCGAACCTGGCTAAGGACTACAAGGACTTCGTTGCCACCGCAGAGCAAGTAGCGCCGGGAAAGTCGCCGCAAGCGGCCTTCGCCACATTGGAGAACGATCATCCAACAGCCGGCAATCTCATTCCCGCGTCAAAGGCTACGGTTCAAGGCGCTCGGCAATTCCTGATCGATCGCAAGATCGTTGACGTTCCGTCGGATGTGTTACCCATCGTTACCGAGACGCCGCCATACGCCCGCAATGGCTCGTTCGCGTCCATGGATTCGCCCGGCGCCTACGAGACGAGCGCGACCGAGGCCTTCTACTACGTGACGCCGCCGGAAAAAGATTGGGACCCGAGTCACGTAGAAGAACATCTGCGCCTGTTCAACAAGCCGGTAATCTCCATCATTACCGTGCACGAGGTCTTTCCCGGACACTACCTCCAGTTCCTGTACGCGAAGCAGTTCCCCACCAAAACGCGCAAGCTGCTATACGCCAGTTCCAACGTGGAAGGATGGGCACACTACGGCGAGCAGATGATGGTGGAGCAAGGCTTCGGCAACGGCGACCCCAAGATCCACCTTGCGCAGCTCGAAGAAGCGCTGCTGCGCGACTGTCGTTGGGTGGTTGGCATGAAAGAGCACACACAGGGAATGTCAGTTGAGCAAGGAGCAAAGCAGTACTTCACCGACAAGTGCTTCCAGCAACCCGCCAACGCATACGAAGAAGCACGTCGCGGCGCCTACAATCCGACCTATCTCTACTACACACTCGGCAAGCTCGAGATCTACAAGCTCAGAAGCGATTACCAGAAGGCAAAGGGAAGCAACTTCTCGCTGCGCGATTTCCACGATACGTTCGTGCGCCAGGGCGGAATCCCCATCAAGCTGATTCGCCGCATCATGCTTCCCGGCGATACTGCTTCGGTGCTCTAGCGCGCGCCTGCTCCCGTATCGCGGCGCCCAGCACAGCCGCTGGGCCCGCGAGTAGCGCGGCAAACGCGAGCGCTACCGCGATCAGCAGCACCGGAGAGATCTGAAGCAGGCTCGCAATCCGCGCGCTGTTGGTCCACATCACCGCACTGCGTGCCGCCGAGAATGTCAGGATTCCACTCCAGGATATCAACGCCGCGCTGGCGGCCAGCCATCCACGGTGCCATTGCGCGCGGTCCATCGCCGCGTACACAAACGCGATAACTGGCACGGTCCACCATCCGTACAATGCAGTTCCAAGCGCGAACACCAGCGCCAGAGCCATCAGTCGCAATGCAATGCGCGCGAACGTCATCGCGCGTTTGGTGTCAGCGTTAGCGTCGCACTCGTGCGCGAGCCGGATAGCTCGCGCGCCGAGTGCGGAAAGATGAGTGGATCGAGTGTGCCTGCGATCCACGACGGTAAGTGATCGGTGTAGCGCGGGCTGGATGGATCACCACTCTCGCCACCGGGTAGCGTTCCCCATCCGTGAACTTCCGGGCCGAGCTCAACCACCATTCGCCAGCTCGGCCCCTCAGTGCCATCGCCATAAGACGGACTCAACGTGCCGATGCCACCTCGCGCTGGAATGTTCAACATCGAGAACGCGGGGAGGTGCAGCAGGTGATAGATGTTCACCTGCCTGATCTTGCTCCAGCGCCAGCCGCCAGCATCCGGTGCACCATACTGCTTCAGCACCTCATTGTAGCCAGCAACAAGACTGGCAGCTAAAATATCGTCCCGCGTCTCCACCACCCGGCGTGTGTGCCGGTCATCCCACCACTGATTGTTGGGCTGCGTAAGTAATTCCGCGAGCACCGCTGAACTGGGTGTTCCAACACGCTTTCCGTGCGGCGCAAGCTCGTCCCACGTGCGAATCGTGAGCTGCCGCATCGCCGCCTCGAACAACACCGCTCGCTCGTTGTCGCGCGTGTACCGTCTGTCCCACTCACCAAGCAATCGCGCGGCTCCGGTAAGTTTGTTCTCATCGCTGCCACTCACTCGTCCACCACCGGTTCGCTTCTCCGCGGCTGGCGCGCCCTCCGCGCCCGCCGCGTGCAAAAAGTACGGCACAAAGATGTCCGCGCGCACACTCCCCGGATCAGTCTGCCAACGGCGCATGTCATCCGGCGTGACAGCGGAATCGGCGCGCAGCAGCTCGTTGATTCGGAGCGCGCGCCACACTTCGTAATCCTGGTCATCGCCCAAGTACGCGAACTCCGATTCCGGTGCCTCGGGCTCCTGGTTCGCCGACGCCAGGAAGCCCTGCGCCGGATCGAACGACTGCGGATACCGATCCACCGGCCAGTAGCCACGCCAATCGCTCGAGCTGGTAGAGCCATCACGCACCACGAGGCCGCTGCCATCATCGGGTCGCAAGGGAAAGTGTCCCGTGGATCTGATCGCTATCGACCCCGCCCTATCGGCGACAAGCATGTTCTGCGCTGGAACGAAATAGCTTCGAGCCATGTCGTCCTGAAACTCACGCGCGGTTCTCGCATGTGCCACATCGTAGAACGCCTGCAGCTCTTCGGATGGCTCCAGTACCGTCCACCGCATCGACAGCCACTGGCCGCGCTGGTGCAGCATCGGCCCGCGATGCGTGAACAGTACAGTATCAGTCTTCAGTATCACGCCGGTGTTGCCGCGGTACTGTTCTACACGCCGGCTCAGTGTGTGCCATGCTCCGTCCAGCATGTACCGCGTTGGATGTACTGAGTCGTCCACCGTCTCGCGATAGAAGTCCATCACGTCGGCACCGGTATTCGTGAAGGTCCACGCAATGTCGCGATTGAAGCCGATGACGATTCCCGGCGCACCCGGAATCGTCACACCGTATACGTCCAGCTTGCCCGGCACGACGATTTGCGCTTCGTACCAGATGCTTGGGAGTGACAGGTCGAGATGTGGATCGCCCTCCAGCAGCGCGTACCCGTTTTTTGTTCTGCGCGGAGCCACCGCCCAATTGTTGCTCGCGAAGCCATGCTCACGCCTCGCCTCATCATACGCGTCAGTAGCATCGTTCGCATCCGGCGACCGTGTGCGCTGGTACAACGCCGATATCTCTTCTTCAGCGCTGTCGGGCGGGCCGGGTGGCGGGATCGGCGTGAACGCGGTGTGTGGTGCATGCCAGTTTGGCTCCGGCTGTATTGGCTCTTCGATCGGCGTGTGCACTGGAAAGATCGCGGAAGCGGCCGCTCGTCCTACCACTGCGGCAGCGCGCGCAAGTACGCGCTCGGGATCGGCGGATGCGAGCGTCCATCCCATTCTGTTCAACAGATAGATGGAGTTAACTGGGCGCCACCGCTCAGGTTGCGCGTTCAGCAGCTTGTACTCGACCGGATAATCCGCGGGTGACAGTGCATCTATGTAAGCGTTGACACCGCTCGCGTATGCGTCGATCAGCTTGCGCGATTCTGACTTGGAGTCCCGCGCTCTGAACTTCCGCTCCGCTGCCTGAACCATTCCGAGCCGTCTGGGCTCCTCGTCCAGCGCGAGCGCACGCGCTCCTACCAGCTCGGTGAGCCGGCCCGACGCCGCGCGCGTCTGGATATCCATCTGGAATAATCTGTCGCGCGCCACCACATATCCGAGCGCCCTGTACGCGTCCTCCTCGGATGCGGCAAAGATGTGCGGCACGCCACGCACGTCGTACCGCACATCCACTTCCTTACGCAGCCCTGCGATCCTGACGCTCGATCTGCGTGGCAGGCCGCCGGCCGCACCCGCGCCGAGCACACCGTGCACTGGATCGAGCAACGTCCCGAGCGGGGGAAGCGGGCCCATCGGTCGTGCGCCAGCGTAGGTTACCACCGCCAACGTCGCGGCGGCTACAATCGCGGTTAGCGGTCTTGGCACCATCCGTTAATGCATCAGCGCCAAACGCACGGTCGCCGAGTGCTCACTGTCACACCCGACGACCATACAGCTACAGAGCTATGTGGAAGAGCTATCTGTACCGAGTTATCTGCCGGCGCGGGTCAGATTGCCACAGGCCACGATCACGCCCATCTCACCCGGCGACTTGTGGATATTGACGTAATACCTGGTCGTGGAGTTCAGACCGGTAGGCACGGTCGCCGTCGCGCTCGCGGTGCCATCTGTAGCTACCGTGAGTGGGGGATAGCTGTCCGGTGGTCCAACGATCTTCCCGTTGTCGCCGCACTGGCCCAGGTGGATGTGCCATGGATGCGTTACGCCGGCCATGGCGCCGCCCAACTTCACCGTCGCGTTCGTCTGATTTGCGGCGCCCACCGCGGCCGCGGTGCCACTGATCCCTGTCCCGCCTACCGGGTTCACCGTCGCGGCCCACTGATCCGTCAGACCCAGCGGCGTCGTGCTCACACCTGTCGATGCCGCCGCGGGGGGGCCAGAGCTGGTGGCGCACGCACCCAACGTGACGACTGCGCCGAAAGCAGCGGCGGCTTTGATGTACCGATTCATTCTAACCCTCAACAATGAAAGTGAGCCCACTCGTGCATCTGCAGCGGCACTGAGACCGCTCCACAACGTGCGCCCGCGCATAAACCGTTCCCGTACGGCAGGCAGCCTCACTGCCGCTACGATCACCCGGACGTTCCGACCGCTTCAAGGGTCTCCAGCATACGATCGATCTCATCGGCGGTATTGTAGATGTGCGGCGCCAAACGAATTACTCCGCCTCCACGCACCGAATGAATTACGCCCGCGCTGTCGAGTCGCTCCGAGACCGCGTTGGGATCGGCCACCAGGAACGAGACTATCCCGGCGCGCCTGTCCCGCTCGCGCGGCGTCACCAGCGTGAAGCGTGGCATCGTCGCGATGTCGTCCATCAACCGACTCGCGAGTGTATGGATGCGCTCCTCCACTCGTTCGGCGCCTATCTCCGCTAACATGCCGAGGCTCGCGTTCATTCCAGCGACGTCCTGATACGCGGTTGCCGCGAACTCAAATTTGCGGGCGTCGTCCAGATACGTGAGATCGTACTCCAGCATGCGCGACATCTCCTGCGAGTGCCGCATCCCGAGCCACCCAACGGAGCGCGGGTCCAGCTGCGCTGTCAGCTCGCGACGCACGTAGCAGAACCCCGCTCCCCAGGGTGACAACAGCCACTTCTGCGCTCCGCACGCCAACACGTCGATGTTGCACGCGTGTACGTCAAGGCTGGTCGTACCCACACCCTGAATACCATCCACCACGAACCAGATTCCGCGCTCTCTGCACATCGCGCCAATGCGCATGAGATCGGCCCGATCGCCCGACACGAACGACACCCATGAGATGGCCACCAATCCCACATCGCCGCGGTCCACCCGCGCACTGAGCCCCTCCCAGTCCGGCAGCCCGTTCGATAGCAGGGCGATCTGCTCGAAGCGTGCGCCCCTTCCCTCAGCCCCGCCTGACTGCTCCAGCGCCATCCATGGATACACGTTGGCCGGAAATTCGCCGTCGTGTCCCAGCACCACCTTGTCCTTCGCGACGGAGAGGATCTGCGCGGCGAGATTGATTCCCGCACTCGTGTTCGGCATGAGCGCGATCTCGTCCGCATCGGCACCGATGAGCCGCGCACATAGCTCGCGCGCTGTCGCAGCCGTCTCGAACTGCTGCTCAAAGGTGATCCGCCACGGCTCGGCGCGCAGACGATTCCACTCGTCCAGAACTGCGATCGTGCGCGCCGGCAGCGGGCCGGTCGATGCCGCGTTGCAGTAGATGATCCCTTCATTCCGCGTCAGTCTCGGAAACTCGGCGCGCACGTCTACCAACAGGTCCGTGGTCACCTTGATGTGAGCGCCGCGAGGGCCGTATCGAGAGATCGCACGCGGCCGAGCGTCGGGAGTATGCGTGTTACCGAATGCGCATGAAGATCCGCGTCTCGTGCAGCCATGATGTCCTCCACAAAGATCTGTTCGTAGCCCCGCTCGTGAGCGGTGCGCGCATTGGACGGTGTAATCTACGCCGTCCAATGCTGAGTGTGCCTGCGCCGAGCCAGCTACGCTTGCTTGGTTCGCTCTTGCTCGGCAAGGATGCTGGTCAGCCGCCGATCGCGCTCGGGTCCATCCAGAACACCTCCCAGTGGTGTCCGTCGAGATCGTAGAAGCTCCAGCCGTACATGAAGCTATGGACCTGCGGATCGACGGCGTGCGAGCCGCCTGCGGCCACGGCTTTCCGCACCATCTCGTCGACTTCCTCGCGACTGTTCACGCTCACTGCGAAGAGCGCGTTCGTCTCCTTGCGCGGATCACTCATCGAGCGCTTGGTGAAGTCCGTGAAACGCTCCTGGTTGAGGAGCATGAAATACGCATCCTCGCCGACGAGCATGCAGGTTGCCGACGCATCGGTGAACTGCGGGTTGAAGCTGAAGCCGAGCGCTTCGAAGAACTCGATCGAGCGCTGCACGTCGCTCACGGGGATATTGACGAACAGCTTGTGTGGCGTGGTCGGCTTGGTGCCGGCGTTCTTGATTGTGGGCGAGGGAGCCTGAGTCGTGGACATGATGTGATCTCTTTGGAAAGTTGATGGACGTTTGGTGGACGTTTGATGGAATCAGCGGGCAGGGCGGAGCAGCGCACGAACCCGTTCGTCGCGCAGGTACAGCCCAGCCCAGAGGAGGGCGGCGATGTAGATCGGGAAGAGAGTGTGCGAGAAGAGCGGATTACCCAGCCGTAGGTGCATCGCGATCGCGCCGCCGAAATAACCGGTCCAGAGCACGGCGCCGAGCGGCGCGGTGCGCGGAACGAGGTAGAGGACCAGACACACGAGCTCGATCAAGCCGAGTGTCAGCACGAGGTGCGGCGCAAAGCCTACTTGCACGGTTCCATCGACGGCTGCCTTCGCGCCAACGAGCTTGATCGCCGTGTCGAAGGCGAGGAACAGCACCGCGATGCCGGTGAGAATGCGGCCGGTCCAGCGTGCCCAGGTGGGCGTAGCGGCATCGGGCGATGTCATGAGCGGAGCGGATCTGAGGATAGTGGCAGACGGGGCAGACATGATAGCCTCCAAGTGAGTTCACAGCCATAGACTGCCGCACGCCCGGAAAATCAGCGGTCCCGCCGAAAGTTTCTTCGCGGGACCGCAAGTTCTTTCGCTGCTGCCCCTTAGCTGGTGAGCTGCATTGGCACCCCGAACCGCGGGAAGAGCGTGTTCACGTCCAGATACGAGGTCATGCTCGTGATCCGGTCGCCCTGAAGCTCGAGCATGAGCAGCGCCCACGGCTGCGCGCCGCCCTCGCGGTACTGCGCGAAAGCCGGTGTACCGCCGCACGCCTCCACGGGCACCAGCCGGGAGCCCTTGCACCCGATGCCGAAACTGAGCAGCCAGCGCGCGATCGACTCGTGGCCTTGCAGCCAGAGGTCGTACGGCGGCATCGAGAGTGTTGCCTCCTCGTGCAGCAGCTCTGTGAGCGCGGAGATGTCATACGTCTCGAACGCCTCGACGTAGCGCGCGACCAGCCGCCTCTGCTCTTCCGACAGTGCACGCGGCACGACGGCTGGGTTGCGCATTTCGAGCGTCGCGCGAGCGCGCTGCAGCGCGCTGTTCACCGCCGCCACGCTCATGTCCAAACTCTCGGCCACCTCGGCCGCGGACCAGCTGAGGACCTGCGTGAGAAGCAGCACCGCACGCTGCCGGGGCGGCAGATATTGCAGCGCCGCGACAAAAGCGAGGCGGATGCTCTCGCGCAGGATCGCGTGCTCCTCTGGTGTACAATCGTCCGTGGCCGGCAGCGCGGCGACATCCGGGATCGGCTCGACCCAGTACTCGCGCGGACGCTGGGCGAGCACCAGATCGTTACTCACGACGCCCCTCTGCTCGGACAGCTCGACCGGCCGAACGCGCTGCCGGTTCGTCGTGGAGAGCGTGTCGAGGCAGACGTTCGTGGCGATGCGGTAGAGCCACGTCTTCAGCGACGACTGCTCATTGAAGCGGCCGATGCCTTTCCAGGCACGGAGCATCGCCTCCTGCACCGCGTCTTCGGCGTCGACAACGGAGCCGAGCATGCGATAACAGTGGCCGGTGAGGGCGGAACGGTACTGCTCTAGGAGGGTGGCTTCGGGCATGGATCCATGGTATCACCGCGCGGCCGCGTGCACCACGGGGGATTTAGCCGGTGTATTGGCCGGTCGTCCCAACCGGCTCACACCGCACGTCCGTCTTGACCGACCGCGCAATGAAGCACCGCTCATGCGACTCGTGGTGCATGGTGAGCGCTTCGTCGGTCGTCGGTCGCTTATCGCCCTCGAAGTGTACCTCGGGGCGTAGTGTCACACGCGTCATCGCCAGCTCGCCGGACGAGTTCTTGGCCAGGATCCCGACCGCCTCGTCTCGATAGCTATCGACCACGAATCCGCGCTCGTGAGCCACGGACAGGAACCACAACATGTGGCAACTGGACAGACTTGCGACGAAAGCCTCTTCCGGATCGACCGCCGCCTCGACAGACAATGGGACGGGAACGACACTCGGGGAGGAAGACGCAGGCACCTCAATGCCACCGTCGAAGAGCCAGCGATGGCCGCGGCTGTACCGATTGTCGGCGAAGGTCGCGCCGTCTCGGCTCCATACAACTGTCGTCTTGTACTCGCTCATGCGGTCAGCTCCTCTGCGGCCCAGCGCTCGCCTTCAACGATGCGGCGCCGCGGCATCCGTCAGGCGTTGTTATGCCTCAATCCCGTGGCAGAAGCTGCGGATTCCATACTACCTCCCCACACTTTGTAAATTTCAAGCTGGCTAGTTAAACTAGTCATATGCTCCAATCTTTGGGAATCTCATGTTAGCCCCGGTCGCCTCCTGGTCCCTCTCTGACGCGAAGAGCCGGTTCAGTGAGCTTGTTCGTCAGGCTGTCGCCGCTGGGCCGCAGCTCGTAATGCGCGGGCGAGAGAGTGCCGTCGTAGTGGTGGACGCAAGGGAGTTCGCGCGCCTAACACAGCCAGCGACGTCTCTCCTTGCGTTCCTCGAGGCCTCACCGCTTGCCGACGTCGAACTCGAGTTTCCTGGAGCACGTGAACTTCCGCGCGAAGTCGACCTCTAGCCGTGGTCAGGTACCTCCTCGACACGTGCTCACTGTCGGATAGCGCGAAGCGGTTTGCACCCGATCCGGCACCACCGCCCATCGCGGCCCTGAAGGCGTGGATCGCGTCAGTACCGGCCGATGAGCTGGGGATCAGCGTTCTCACCCTCGCGGAGCTGCGCTGCGGAATAGAGCTACTCCCCGCGGGTGGTAAGAAGCGAAGCGATCTCATGACCTGGCTTACCAGCGCGCTTCCGCTACAGTTTGTAGGTCGCATTTTCCCCGTGGATGAACGTGTGGCCGCTGCATGGGGAACCTTGGCCGCCGCTGGACATAAAGCCGGACGACAGATCCCGGTTGCGGACGGGTATCTCCTGGCAACGGCCCAGGTGCACGGCCTGACGCTCGTAAC
>JBPCNJ010000004.1:0-3418 GCA_051001375.1 Gemmatimonadaceae bacterium | reverse complement strand
GGCTCGAACTACACAGCATGAAGAGCTGGGAACCTGATCCCGGCGTGCTTGGCTTTCCCGCTGTTCCGGCTCAGGACGGTGACGCCGTACGCCCCGTGCGCGATGGAGCCGAGATTGAGGTTCCGCTCCGCGGCATGGATCAACCGGGGCGCTTTCGCCTCATGGCCGCCGGCCTTTCCGCGGATGTCGCTCCCCATTCAAGCACGACTGACGCCGGAGTCGAGGCTCTCGCACCGGGTCGGTCCGAGACAGCCAATCGCCTCGTTAATGTCGCGATAGCGGTCGTAGCGCTGGTTCTTCTGGCGCCCATCATGCTGCTCGTTGCGATCGTTGTGCACCTGTCGTCGCCGGGCCCGGTGTTTTACGTCCAGACCCGTGTCGGAATGGATCGCCGTCGCCGGCCGGCTACAGCGGTGTTCGACAGGCGTCAAACAGACGTCGGCGGCAGGGCGTTCCGGATCATCAAGTTCCGCTCTATGCGCGTCGACGCGGAGCAGGGCACGGGCGCCGTATGGGCTACCCAGGACGATCCGCGCATCACCGCGGTAGGACGTTTCCTGCGCAAGACACGGCTGGACGAGCTCCCGCAGCTCTTCAACGTCGTTCTTGGTGACATGAACATTGTCGGCCCCCGTCCGGAGCGTCCCAGTATCTTCGCGGAGCTGAGGCAGAACATCGAGGACTATCCGCTGAGGCAGCGTGCGCGTCCGGGAATCACCGGCTGGGCGCAGATCAACCGCGCCTACGATGCTTCGCTGGACGACGTTCGCGCGAAGGTGCAGTTTGACCTGGAGTATCTGGAGCGCCAGTCGGTCATGGAGGACCTCAAAATCATGGCTCGCACCCTTCCCGTGATGCTGTTCAAGCGCGGCGCCTGCTAGTCCAGTAGTCGCAAGCAATAAAGCCGGGCATCGCTAGATCATCAGCGATGCCCGGCTTTTCAGTTTTGAGCGCGTAGACTACTCAGGGCGACTGACGTTGTAGCGCCTGGTGCAGTGTGTCGACGCTACCGTGGATGCGGGTCACCGTTGAGCGAACATCGTCGTCCGTAGCGACATACGGATCGACTATCTCGCTGGGCGCCCATTCCCCCGAACCGTCAATTCCGCCGAATAGCATCAGCTTGGCGCGGGCGCGCGGGAACGTTGCGGCGATATTGACGACATTGAGATCATCCATCGCGAAGATCACATCTGACTGGGCCACCAGGTCATCGGTGAGGGGCTGGGATCGGTGGCGTTCCAGCGACGTCCCGAACCCAAGCGCGGCGTTGTTCACTCGGGGGTCAGCCGGGCGACCGACGCGTGTTGTAGTCCCAGCGGAGCTGACGCGAACATGATCCTGCCCCGAGGCGTTGAGCGCATCCCGCAGGAACTGCGCGGCAACCGCGCTCCTCATGATGTTCCCGTGGCACACAAACAGGACAGACCGGACGTTCGCCGGGAGACGCTGACGCGGTTCCACGCCTAGCGACCTCGCGACGCGACGTCTGAGATAGTGAGCACGCCGGTCCCTCGGCAGACCCCGCGCGGATTTCATCGCCTCAATCGCGGGGCGCGGGATCATCGCCGAGAGCACGCTTTTGACTCCATCCTTGAGCGCTCGCGTCAGTACGCTCGTGGTCTCCTGGAGTGCGGGCATGGGATCGCTCCAGGACCATAGTGCGGACCTGGTGCTTGGATGGAAATCAGAAAGCAGTTGGTGCGTTGACCCACGCACGATTCCGGGCTGGCCGGCCGGCAATCCTTCGCCATGGCCGAAGCGCTGTAGCGCACCGGCGGTCCAGCGGACGCGCAGACCGTGCCTGTAAGATCCGGGTGGCACTGGTTGGATTCCCTGGGCTATCTGCCATGCGTAGAGCGGAAAGTCCACGCCAGCCGCTACCGGCAGCGCGATCGATCCCCAGAAGCGTCCATTCACTTCCATGAGCGCCGCGGTCCCGCTGGCTGGGTCATGTCGGAACTCTACCATGGCGACACCCTCCCACTCCAGTTCGCGCAGCAGCCGAACAGAGTACTCGAGCAGTGCCGAGTCGGGAGGCTCTGAGATCGCTACCACGGCTACGCCGCCCGAAGGTGGCAGCTCGGATAGGCGTCGATGTTGGAAATGCGCGACAGGGGCGCCGCTGTGCATCAGCAGTTCGACACCGACGCCGTGGCCCGGCTCATACTGTTGAAAAAGGAGTCCCGCACCAAAGCTCGCGTTTGCGGCAAAGGCGGCCCGAAGCTCGCCCTCACTGGCGAACGTGCGAGTCTTGAAGTCGTGCGCTGGCTTTGCTCCTTTGTCCCCGGGCTTAGCAACAAGCGGGAATCGCAGAGCTGAAACGGCGGAGTCGAGATCTTGAACAGAGGGAATGACCGCGGATTTCGGGATCGGAACTCCGCATCGTTCGGCGGCTGCCAACGTCCGCGGCTTGTCGAGCACTCGTGCGACAATCTCCGGTCGTGGACATCCGATCGCAGCGACGCGGGATAGCTGGTCGTAGTCATGCCCGACAATCGACAGCGCACCGTCACTGGTGGGCGCGATCCACGCCGCCTGCTCCGCCGCGGCCAACAACCGAAGCAGCGTCGCCGCTTCCGCAACGCTCCCATCAAGCTGAAAGGTCGCGGAGATCGCTTTCGAGGAGACCCGAAGTGACTGACCGGGCGGGACCGCCACGATGCAACGGACGCCGTGCCTGTGTAGTGAGCGCGCCACCGTCACGACGATTCGCGGTTCGGCTCCAACGATTATCGCGGTCGCGCGCTGCCGCGTGCGCGGCGCAGTATCAATTGCTGGCATCACGCCTGGCTTGCGGATCGTGTTTTCCGGAATGGAAGCGACGCTGCGCCCAGTGCTTTGGCAACGAGGCTGCGCGCAGCTCGCTCTCCGCGGCTGCCGAAGACGAACGACGCTGCTTCGAGCAGTACGGGATGCGCGCCGAAGCCGGCCTTGAAACGCTGCAGTCCTGGCGATTCGTCGCCTGCTCCGCCCAGGTTGAAGAGGTGCATCCCCTCTTCCTGTAGCAGCGATGCCACGGACGAAATGAGGAACTGTGATGCTCCTATCTCCATGCCCTCAGGCGACGTGCCGGCAGACTGGTAATACGCGCCACGAGGCGCTCGCAGCACGAGGATGGAGGATAAAAGCGAGCTTCCGTCGTGTGTCTGGAAGAGCTCCGCCGCGCCGCATGTAAGCAGCGCGCTATCGAACGGGCTCGGGTGCACTGTTGGAACTGCTTCACCGCGCTGTTCTCTGCGTTCCATGGCCGCCGACATGAGATTCACATGATCGGCGAGCGCTGCTCTGTCGCGTGTGCGGCGCACCTGAACGCCCGCCTTCTGCGCGCGAGTGATGTTGCGCTTGTGGTTGGACGATGGCCTGGGCAGCGGTTCCTGAAGATTGAGGACGTATTCGGCGCGGGCGCGGCGAGAGT
>JBPCNJ010000003.1:0-5351 GCA_051001375.1 Gemmatimonadaceae bacterium | reverse complement strand
ATAGATGCAAATACGCTCTGGCTGTACCACGCCGGCCGCGTCGGGCGATCGGCCACGGCGCGCACGATTTCGAAGTACATCCCGTCGAAGTCCGCCGCGCACTGGAGATTCACCGGCTGTGCAAGATCGTCCGATGGCTTGTGATATCTGTTGGCGAGCCACTCACTCACCGTCTTCATCTCGGGCGAGTCATTTGTGTAACCGGCCTTGAACGCCATCGCCGGGATGCCACGCTGAATGAAGCTGTACTGATCGCTCCGAATGAATCGCACCTGCGCGGGCTCGGGGTCGGGGATGTTGGCCAGGCCTCTGGTCTTTAATACCGATTCGACGTCCTTACCCAGATCCGACTCGTCCACGCCATAAGCGAACACTCCCTTGAGCGGAATTATCGGGAGAAACATGTCGGTGTTCAGATCAGCGACGATCTGCGCCGCGGGCACGGTCGGGTGGGTTGCGAAGTACGCGGAGCCCAGCTCGCCTTCTTCTTCGCCGGTCACCGCGAGAAAGATGATTGACCGGCGCGGGTGCATGTTTCGATCATGGAATGCCCGCGCGGTCTCGATCAGCGTCGCCACACCGGACGCATTGTCCATCGCACCGTTGTAGAGGCTGTCTCCGTTCACCGGGCGACCAAAGCCGAGGTGATCCAGATGCGCGCTGACCACCAGGTACTGGTCGCGCAATGCGGGATCGGTGCCGTGGAGGATCCCCACGACGTTGGGTGAATCTACCGGCTTGCGGTCGATCTCCAGCGATGCGCGGAGTCTTGGTTCGAGCGATACGGTGGGCAGTGGGGTGTGTGCATCGGACAATGCAATCACTCCAGCGTAGGTGTGTCCCGATCCCGCGAACAGTCTTTCGGCCGCGTCAGCGTTGACGTTGATCAGGATGCCGCGGTTGGCGGGATCGGCAGCCAACCCAATCACCGGGCGTAAGCGGGGCGGCGTGCCGCCCGGCGGTGCAGCACCAGCTCGGCCCGCGACAGCAGGATTAGCGATGGCGATTGCAGCCACCGCACCAAGCCGTTGCAGCTCACCCCAGCGCGACGCGCGGCCGTGCGCGAACATGGTGGCGCTCAGCCCTTGAGGCATGCGGTTGAGATACACCGCGACCTTGCCATGGAGATCGACGTGCGCCAGATCATCGTACGTGCCGGGCAAATGCAGACCGTATCCAACGAACACCAGCGGCCCCTCGGCACTCGCTTCGGTCGTCGGCTTGAACTGCACGGTGGCATCGCGCCCAAGTTGAAGCGTGTCAACCCGGCCGCCGCGCTCGAGAACGATACCGGAACGGCCGGTGATCAGAGTCGCGCTGGCGAGATGGGCAACCTGGAAGAAGTCGGTATTGCCGCTCCCGCCCGGCTGCAGTCCGAGTGCGGCGAACTGCTGCGCGACGTACCGCGCCGCTTTCACGTAATCGTCGGAACCGGTGTAGCGACCGTGCATGCTGTCTGCAGCGAGCACCGTTACGGTGTGCCACCATTGTGCGGCGGCCGGCGTGGTGCTCTGTTGTGCGCGTAGGGTCGCCGGAGCGAGCGCTGGAGCAAGTGCCAGCGCGAGCGCGACTTTCGTCGTCCTCGTTACGCGACGCGAAGAAATCAACAAAGGGATTTTGGATGCCACGAATTCACCTGCTCCGTGTCTAGAGTCAATGCCGTAGGTAGCGCGCGGCGTTGACGCGCATTTCCACTCAAAGTTCGCCGAACGACCGTCGGCCGGGAACGATGGTTTGCGGGCCGGCCACATGATTGAATGCGTACTCGAGATGCAAGCTCGCGTGCTTCTCCGCGTATGGTAAGTTATGGTTCACGCCCGTACGGAGGGCTTGCTGCACCGCTGTTCCGGGCGCTACTTCACGGCCGAGCCGCACCACGTCGTAGCGGACGAACGGATCGAGACCGCCCCAACGCGGATGATCGAAGGCCGATGCCTGGATGAGCGCGTAGCCCCCACCCACGTCCGTTAGGCTGTGCGAGAAGTCGGAGAATAGATATTCGCCTTCGAGTGAGACAGGGTGCGAACCGACGGTCCAGCCGTACGCGGCATCACCTTCGAGCGTCAGCTTGTTGCCGGTCGCTGTCGTCCGGCCGAGCACCTCGGCGCCGATGGCAGACGCCAGGGTGAACGTCCGGTTGTAAAGCGCGCGTGTGTAGTCGACACCGGTACCCAGCGCGAGTTGCCGCTGATGCACAGTGTCACGGACTACCACGGTCGTGAGCTTGGCCGCAAGCGAGTTCCCGATGCGGTAGCTCGGATGCGTAGTATTGAGCGAGCCGCGGTTGTCCTGAGCGGAGAGCGCAAGCCCGGTGCGCGACGAGAGCGCCTCGAAGAACTGGACGCCCCACTGGGTGCCGAAGCTGTTGACGCTTCCGTGCTCTTCCAGGATCAGCGAACGATTTATCGTGGGCAGATTGCCAGACGAGAGATTGTCTTCGCGGGAGAGGATGTGTGTGTTCTCACCGAAGAGAGCGCGGAAGCGGCCAGCGTCCTCTGGGTTCTGGATCGCGAGATACAGGTTCTCGAAGTTCTGCGACGCGCGGCCGCTCCGGAAGAAATTGTTGTCCGTGAGGTCCACTTCGTAAATGAGCGCCGGTCGGACAGACCCGTTGAGCCGCGGCAGATCTAGCTCCATGCCCTGACGCACTCGACGCCACGCGTCTGCGCTAACGGCATCACTCCCGGGTCCCCAGTACCGCTCGGCAAAACCCCAGATCGTCCACTTGACGTCGCCCTTCTGGTAAAGGGCGCCCGCGTCGGGATCGTAGTGCCAGTGCCGGGTGCGCTCTGGCGCGGGCGCGCGGCGGCTCGGGAAGGCAGCAGTGTCAGTATGAACGGCCTGGGAATCCACGTGCGTCGTGGTTTGTGCGCTGACGGGCGAGAAGGCCACGAGTGAGAACGTGAGCGCCGAGAGCGCGGCTGTACCGAACCGGGTACGCCGAAGCGGTGGTTGGACGTGAAGCAACACTATGGAACTATAGCATTACGGCTCCGTTAGCCAAGAAGCAGGTTAAACCAGCCCCGACCCGCGCGACCCACGCGGCCGTTTCGGGCGATGCTGCCTGGGCGGCTGCTGCTGGAGCTGCCATCGGATGCGAAAACCGATCCCGACGACTACGAGTAGTATACAGAGTTCGACAAAGACCTTCTCCGCATCGAACGGATCGAAGGGCGCGTCCTTGAGGTTCGGATCGGTGAGGAGCGCGTGCACGGCGTACAGAACGAACAACGCGTACGTGGCAAAGTGCAGTGGTTTCCATAGCTTTCGGCCGATCTCAAACCGGAAGTAGGATGTGACCACGGTCATGATGAGCACGTACAGCGCAAGCGCGCCCAGCGTGTTTATGTATGGTTGCTTCGGCGCTTTGAGCGGGAACACGATGTCGATCACATGGAAGTGCGCCGTCGATGAGAACAGTATCAGTACGGGGTGAACCAGGGCGACCGCCAGCGCGGCGTAGCCCGTCCAGTTGTGCAGCTTGAGCGTATTGATACGACGGTGCGGCCACCGCCGAACCGGGTTGTACTTGGTCGAGAGCAGCAGGCCGAGGAGAATATTCAGCGTGAGGAGCGAGATCGCCGCGAGTCCGAAGTAACTGGATGCGTCAATGGCCGTCAAATACGTTCTCCCTGAGTTGAGTGCACTGCATTCCCGATGTTCGGCGCCGGGGCCTTTTCAATCCGCCCGGCCGTCGAGTTCGATGCGGGCCTGCACGCTCAGTACGAAAGGAATCCGGAAAGGGTTGAGCGCGCCCGAAGCCGCGCCGAAGTGCTGGTTGACGCGATAACGAAAGTTGTTCGTGATCGGGTCGAATCCAGTCACGAAGAGTAGCCGCTGATCCACGCTCGCATCCTGTCCCCAGCCGTGGATGTTGTTGCCGTGGAGCAGCTCGTCTACGCCGACGAGCGTGTTCAACGCGGTTAGGGACAACGTGAGCCGGTGCGCGAAGTTCACCGGCGGCGTTATTGCGAGCTTCATGTCCAGCCCCGGGACCCACGGCCCGATGCACGCGTTACGCGCGGACGGGTGGCCGAACTGCTGCGGCAGACACTGGCGCGCGGTAGCGGGTCCGGTCGCGAGGAGTTGACGTAGACCGTTCGCGATGCTGGTGTCTGCGGTCGCTGCCGGATCGAAGACGAACGCGCGGTCATTGCGCTGGCCATCGCCGTTGATGTCCGTCGCGAGCCGCGCGCTAAAAGGAACACCGGAGACCAGCCGGCCCACGAACGACAGCTCGGCCCACTTCCGAACCGGCACCGTCATCGTCGCCTCGAACTGGTGCCGGCGCTCCTCGTCAGCGCGGCCCCACTGCGGAATGTTGGGATTTCCGAAAGTGTTGTCGTCGGGACCTTCACCCTCGAAGCCGAGCGACTGATCGCGAGATTTGGTATAGGTGTATGAGCCATCGAATCCCAGCCCAAGCCCGGTCTCGCCCGTGAGCGATAGCGTCATCTGGCGCGTGCGCGACTGCAGAAATGAGCGCACCTCTGACACCTGCCCGAACTGGGAATACAATCGCGACGCGTTGATCGACACGGTTCCCGTGGCCGGGTCGATCGTGGATGGAGCGACATATATCGAGCGACTTGCTTCGTTGGTGAGCGCGAAAACGGAATCGGGGCGCAGGTTCACGTCCGGTATGCCTAGCTGCGACACACCGGCGATATAGAACAGATCGAGTGCGGCCGAAAAGGGACCGACTAGGTGATGCGTCGCACCGAGCGATGCGCGCCATGTACGTGGCGCACCGACATGCGGACCGAACACGATCACGCTCGGGAGTTGGGCCGAGTTGATGCTCGGCCCTCCGACGCAGTTCGTGGGGATATTGGCGGGATCAAGGAGGTATGCACGCCAATCCGGTACCGGCACGCCCGCCCCGGTGCACGTGAGACGCGTCTGCCCACTAGGTAACCCGGTCGACTGAGCCGCGTTGGCGAACACAGCATCAGGTATCCGGCCTCGGAACTCACCGATTCCGCCACGCAATAGCAGCCCGGCATGACCTGCCTTGTCACCTGCGGATGAATAGGTGAATCCAATGCGCGGGCTCAGGTGCACCTCTGACGGGAATACGTCAGTGTTGAACTGGAAGGCCGACGCAAGGGCTGCGTTCTCCGCGGGCCGCCGTAGCGCGAGCCCTCGAGCCCCACGCCGCAGTCGATCCCCAGTCCGCTGCGTGGCTGCCGCGCGTCGCCCGCGGACACCGCGGCGCCGGTGCGCGACGAGGTGCGGAGGCTGGCCGAGAGAATGCGGGTGAACGATGACGCCTGCCCCGTGGCGAGGTCCGCGAGCGAGTTAAAGAAGAAGAGTCCGTTCTTCTCTTCGCTCACGTCGTTCATCCCCGA
>JBPCNJ010000002.1:0-18197 GCA_051001375.1 Gemmatimonadaceae bacterium | reverse complement strand
GGCTGGTGCAGCTCCAGCGGCATGGTCATCGCCCGGTTGCGCTTGTCGGTGGCGGTACGGGGATGATCGGCGACCCCAGCGGCAAGAGCACCGAACGAACGCTCCAATCGCGCGAGCAGGTTATTGCGAATGTGGCCGGAATTTCGAGCCAACTGGAGCGCTTTCTGGATTTCTCCGGACCGACCGCCGCGCTCGTGCGTGACAACTCCGATTGGCTGCTGCCACTTGGTGCGGTCGATTTCATGCGCGATGTGGGCAAGCACTTCACCGTCAACTACATGATGGCCAAGGACTCGGTGAAGTCACGCATGGAGAGCGGAATTTCGTACACCGAGTTCTCGTACATGCTGCTACAGGCATACGACTTTCTGGAGCTGTTCCGGCGTGACGGCGTGACGCTCCAGATTGGCGGCAGCGATCAGTGGGGAAACATTACCGCAGGCGTCGAGCTGCTCCGCCGAGCCGATGGCGCTGAGGCGCACGCACTCACGTTTCCGTTGCTGCTGGCGTCCAGCGGGGCCAAGTTCGGTAAGACGGAAGCGGGCGCGGTCTGGCTCGACCCCGAACGCACCTCGCCATACCAGTTCTACCAGTTCTGGATCAACACCGAAGACGCCGACGTGGGACGGTACCTGCGCCTGTTCACACTGCTCTATCGCGCAGAGATCGAACGCCTGGAGACCGCGACCACGGACCATCCGGAGCGACGCGAGGCACAGACAGCGCTGGCGAAGGACGTTACGACACGCGTGCACGGCACCGATGCGGCGCGCGTCGCGGAACAGGTCTCGGAGGTGCTGTTCGGCCGCGGTGACGTTGCGGAGTTGACTTCGCAGGCGCTCGCGGCGCTCGCGCGCGAGGTGCCGAGTGTAACGTTGGGCCGGGGCGACGTTACCGGCACCGCTGAACTTTTCGTGTTGGCGGGGCTGGTGGAGTCCAAAAGCGAGGCGCGCAGGCTCGCGGACCAGGGCGGTGCGTATGTCAACGGAGTCCGAGTAGCGGGGTCGGCAACGGCCAGTGATATCGCGCCGCTCGCGGACGGTTATCTACTGCTCAGAAAAGGGGCACGTGGCTACGCGGTGGTACAGCTGATCGGGTAACCACGCGGCTACCCGATCAGGATCCTACCCACTCGTTGTGCCTATGGGAGCGGCGGTACGTTGGGCTCCGCACTGGAGCCCCAGATCTCCTTCAGACGCTCATCCCTTCCGCAGCCACGACGATATGCGTTGTACCGGTCCGGGTTCTTATCCGCGAAGTGTTGGTGATACTCTTCGGCCTTGAAGAAAGTGGTCGCCGGTAGGACCTCGGTAACGATCGGTTTGTCGAAGAGACCCGGTTTGGTCAGTTCCGGCTTGGACTGCTCCGCCGCCTGACGATGAGCTTCGTTGTTGTAGAAGACGGCCGGGCGATATTCCGTCCCCTGATCGCAGAACTGCCGGTCGTGGCTGACCGGGTCGATGTTGTGCCAGTACACGTACAGCAGCTTGTCGTACGAGATCTTGGACGGATCGTAGCGTACCTGCACTGACTCTGCGTGACCGGTCGTGCGCGATGAGACGTCGTCATACGTCGGGTTCTGCGTGTGGCCACCGGTGTAGCCGACTGTTGTGGAGATCACGCCAGGAGTGTGGTCGAACGGACGCTCCATGCTCCAGAAACATCCACCAGCGAACGTCGCGATCTCGACTGCGGGATCGGCGTGACGCGCTACAGCTGGGCGCGCTGCGACAAGCGTAGCCGCTGAAGCGGCAATAACCAACGGCGCGAGCAATGACTGGCGCAATTTCGACATCATTAGACCTGGTGTGGGTGGAGTCGGCGAGACAATGAGCCGTTAAAGGCTACATTTTGTCTGCCCTGTTATACCCGCGAGAGCGTCGGAGGTTCGCTTGCATTGCGGCACATTTCAAGCATTCCAGAGCTGCTGGATGAATGTGATAGCTCAGCACGAGCCGCGAGGCCAAACTCTCCCCTGGATCCAAGTCGCGCCTGGCGCGCCGTACTTCGTCACCGAGCTCGGCGACTCCTGGACGCCGATCGGGCAGAATGATGCGATCACCTGGCCCGACCTCGAGGGGCTGTTTCGACGTAAGGACATTGCTTCGGTGGGCCGGTATCTCCGCACGGTCAAGGCCAGCGGTGTTACGTGCCTCAGGCTGATGCTGGAGTACTCCCATGGTGAGAACCGATATCTGGAGCGACAAGTCGGTCAGTTCGCGCCCAACATGGTGCAGCTATGGGACGACATGTTCGCGCTTTGTGAGCATCACGGTCTGCGCGTGCTGCTCACGCCGTTTGATACGTTCTGGATGTGGAAGCGGTGGAAACGGCACCCGTATAACCGCGCGAATGGTGGGCCGTGCGACAAGCCGTCGCGTCTACTCCTGTGTGGCGACACTCGCGCCGCGATCAAGGGCCGCCTTGGCTTCGCGGTAGATCGTTGGGGAGGGAGCGGAGCACTCTTCGCGTGGGACCTGTGGAACGAGATCCACCCCGGACAGGCTGAGGAGAGCGCGGACTGCTTGGATGACTTCATCGCCGATCTCAGCGCTCACGTACGTGAGCGCGAATGCAGGCTGTATGGTCGCTCTCACCCGCAGACCGTTTCCATGTTTGGACCTGAGATCGGCTGGCGTCCCTGGCTCGATCTCACCAGTCCCATCTTCCATCACCGCGCGCTCGACTTTGCCACGATTCACGTGTACTCGGAAGGGACCATCGACGCTCCGGAAAATACAGTAGACCCCGCGATAGAGATGGGGACAATTGTCCGCGGCTCACTCGCGCGAATCCGTGATCAGCGCCCTTTTCTCGATACCGAACATGGTCCGATCCAAACTTTCAAGGATCGACGGGTAACCCTCCCCACAGCATTCGACAACGAGTACTTCAAGCATCTACAGTGGGCTCATTTTGCCTCCGGGGGAGCGGGTGGCGGCATGCGATGGCCCTATCGGAATCCGCACGCGCTCACACCGGGCATGCGCCTGGCGCAACGCTCGCTTGCCGAATTCGCTCCGCTAGTCGACTGGAGCAATTTCAAACGGCGGAATCTCAACGACGAGATCGTCGTTTTCAGTGGGGCACAGTGGGCACACTTTGCCTGCGCAGATGATGGACAGGCGATCGTATGGCTACTTCGCTCCGACTGCACTGGCCGCGACGGGATGCTGCGGCGCGACGCCGCCCCCGCGGATATCAGTGTTCAGCTCCCTGCTCTTCGACGAGGCAACTACCGCATCACGTTGTGGGATACAACGCACAGAGTGGTGCAGTCCGTGACAGAAGTGTCCCAGGAGTGCGACGGCGACCTGACCGTGGAGTTACGCCAGATCAGCATGGACGTCGCGCTCTACGTCTCAGAACAGCCACGAGCCCCGTCATCGGGAGTATTCTCTCTCTGATTCCTGCCACAGGCGGACATAGTCGGGCAGCTGTGGAGAAGCAACGCCGGGCACGATCACGTCGGCAACTTCATGTGCGCCGAGCGTACCGCCCGATCGCCGGAGAAAGCGGACTCTAACGACGGCGGTAGCAGCGACGCGATTTCCGCGCACGAATGTCTGCCGGACGTAGAATGACTTGTCATCCCAGCCCAGCATCCGTGTTCGTAGCTCGAACTTTGCGAATACACCGAGCGACTCTCGGAATCTGATCGTCTCACCTGCAATCACGGTGTACCACCGGTGGTCGCTCAGGCTGCGCCGGATTCCGCTACGGATTATGGAGTCGACGCGGCCAAGGTCCATGAGCGTCAGATAACGCCCGTTGTTCATGTGCATGAGTACGTCGATGTCCGTTGGCCATACTCTGAACGTGAGTGATGTCTCATCCATCGGGCCGATGCGGGATCGCTGCGTCGCCATGAGCAGCACCCGCAGCATCCTGAAGATGAGATTCACTGTCCGCGCATCACCAGGTCCTCGCCGCCGTCACGCGTGGGTCACGCGTCGATGACGCATCGGCCATCAATCTCTCTTCCGAAAGTCATCGATCTGCCTGCGCTCCCGCTTGCTCGGGCGCCCAATCTCGTGTGATCCAGGAAACGACGCGAGCCGTCGCTGAGCGGCCAGCGCCTCTCGCGCCGTGATGCTCTCAGGCAGCTCCTCATACAACTCCGCGGCAACCGATGCCGCACCGCGCCGCTCGGAAACTGCCAGTACCCGCACCCGACTCTCGTAAGGACCAGAGCGCACCTGCACCTCGTCACCGACGCGGACTGATTTCGAGCGCTTTACCCGCTCAGCGTTGAGGTGGACCTTGCCGCCGTCGACCGCGTCGGCAGCTATCGACCGCGTCTTGTAGAAGCGCGCAGCCCAGAGCCACTTATCCAATCGGATCGACTCCGCATCGTTGTCCGCGTCTTTGACATTTTGGTTGTGCGCCATCTGCTATTCTCCTCTTCTCCGAACTATTCCCCGCCACCGATGCGGCGCGGATCGAGAGCATCGCGAAGCGCGTCGCCCAGCAGATTAAAGCCTAGCACAGCGAAGCCAATCGCCAGACCAGGCGCTACCGAGGTCCATGGCGCTTTGCGCAGCTGATCCAGATCGCGACCATCAGCAATCATGCTGCCCCAGCTTGGTGTGGGCGGTTGAACGCCCAGTCCAAGGAACGACAGTGCGGCTTCCGCCATGATTGCACCCGCAACCCCGAGCGTCGCGGCAATCACCACTGGCCCCGCGACGTTTGGAAGAATATGGCGCAGCATGATTCTTCGACCTGTGCCGCCGAGCGCACGCGCAGCCTGGACGTACTCGAGATTACGCACCACGAGCACCTGACCGCGCACAAGCCGAGCCATGCCGGCCCAGCCGACCACACCGATCGTTACAAAGACGACGCCGAGGGATGGCTGCAGCGCGGCTGCCATTGCGATGAGCAACAGCAGCGTCGGAAACGCGAGCGTGACGTCAGCGAGGCGCATAACCACTTCATCGACCCAGCGTCCATAGAAACCGGCCAGCAAGCCGAGTGTAACGCCGATACTGAGCGCGATAGTCTGCGAGATGACTCCGACCATGAGCGAAACACGTGCGCCGTACACCAGTCGGGACCAGACGTCGCGTCCCTGAACGTCCGTGCCCAACCAGTGCGCAAACGAGGGCGGCTCCAGCAGACTGATGAGATCAATGGAGTTGGGATCCTGTCGCGCGATGAGCGGCGCCGCCACCGCCATGAATAGCATCAGCACCACAACGGTTGTGCCGATCTTAGTGCGCGGATCATCTAACAGGCGCGTGCGCGTGCTCAAAGTGTAGGATCTCGCAGTTCCGGTGACGTGTCCGGTGGCTGGCGTCGCCACCGTCGATGATGCCAAAAATACTGTTCCGGCGCCGTCCGCACCCAACGCTCGAGAACGGCGGTGTAGTTGGCGACGATCGCGTCCACATCAGCGTCGCGGTCACCCGTGTCGATCACCGGGATCTGCTCCACGCTAACGCGATATCGGCCGCTTGGCTGTCGCAGAGCGGCGACGAACAGCGTCGGTATTCGGTAGCGCATCGCGAACACCGCTGCGCCGCGCGGAGTTTTGGCCGGCCGGCCGAAGAACGGAACGAATGTCGAAGCGAGCCCCAACACACCCTGATCAGCCACAAACGCGACGGCGCGACCCTCCCTGAACGAGCGCGGCGTCCTGCGTACAGCATCGCGGTCGCGCACTACGGTCATGCCGAGGGTAGCGCGCGTCTGATTCAGGTACGTATCGAATAATGGGTTCGCTTGCGTTCGCACGATTACATCCATCGGAACTCCGCGCGCGGCGACATATGCGCCGGCCAGCTCCCAATTACCGAGGTGGCCGGTGATGAGAATCGCACCCTTACCGGCCGCCATTGCCGCGTCTATTAGCTCGAATCCGTCGACCGATTCAACCAGACCAAGCACGCCACTCTGGCCTATCGAAGGCAGCAGCGCGGTCTCGATCGTGGAGCGACCGAGATGTGCGTACGCCGCTCGCACGATTGCGGCTACCTCCTCCGCGGAACGCTCCGGGAACGCAGCCTCAATCTGCCGCTCGACCACCTGGCGTCGCACCTGGAACGGCCGAAAGCCCAACAGCCCGAGCCGTGCGCCGAACGCGCCCGCCGCGGCCCACGGCATCGCGTGGAGCGAACCGACCACGCTTCTGAGCGCGTAATATTCGGCCCGGTGCACAGCCGTCGCAGCCGCAACCGGCTTGGCTTCAGCCACGCGACACGCACTGACGCACGAAGCGCGCTGTCTCGTCCGCAACTCGCTGCCAGTTGTAGTGCGTCTTCACCGCGGCACGCCCGGAAGCACCCATGCGTGCTCGCAACTCGTCGTCGAGCAGCAACGTACGGATGGCGTCGGCAATGGCGTCAACATCGTTCGGGTCCACGATGATTCCCGTCTCACCGTCGCGGACGGCAGAGCGCACGCCGCCGGAATCGCCCGCGACGATCGGAAGCTGGGCCGCTGATGCCTCAAGGAATGAGATACCAAAGCCCTCGACATTGATTGCACGGTCCACGCGCGATGCGCCGAGGTAGATGGTGGACGTGGAGTATGCCTCGGGAAGCTCGTCATCTCGCATCGGCCCGGCGAATCCAACACGGTCAATGACATCCAGATCGGCTGCGAGATTTCGTAGCCGAGCCTCATCGGGACCCTCGCCCACCAACACGTAGCGCAGATCCGGGAACTCCTCGCGCAGTGAGGCAAGTGCACGGATCCCCGTGTCCTGCCCCTTGTGCGGTACCAGCCGTGCGACGGTGAGCACGATCGGAGCGCGGCGAATGCCCCAGCGTTGCCGCAGTGTTCCAGTATCGCGATCAGGTCCGAACTGGTCCGGATCCGTTCCGAGATCGAGCGCGGCGACCGGCGGCGGCGCGTTGATTCCGACTTCCTCCATGACGTCGCGCGCGAGCTGCGCGACCCACTCGGATGTAGCCACTATTCCGGCTGCGTCACCCATGATCAGGCGCGCCGTTCGGCGCTTGAGCGCGCTGCGTTGCGCCTTGTCGCGCTCGCGCAGCAGGTCACCGCCGTTCACGTACACAACGTACGGTATGCGCAGTCGCTTGTGCGCCCACCACACCGCGTAACCAGCCGGCCGGATGTTGCCGCAGTGAATTACCTGCACCCGATCCCTGCACCGGCTGACCAGCCACCGGGCCCACCTCATCTGGTTGGCGAATCGCTTCGCGTGCGCAAAGTTGAAGGGCTGCCGCTCGACAAGATAGTCGTCGCCCAGACCGTACTTCGCCGCGTCCGGTGTGGCCACGGTCGACACCGACATCGGTTCTGGATAGTAACGCACCAGCTCCACGTGCCGTCGCGCCATCCCGCCAAGATCGGGAGAGAAGTCCTGCGTGACGAACAGGTGGCGCATGGTGTCTGGGAGTGGATCAGTCACTGATTCTACTACCGACTCAACCACAGGCTCAGTCACGTTCTCAGTTGGCGTTGTGACCAGCCGCGACTCCCTCTTGGGCGGCGTAGTAACGCCACGTCCGCGCCAGTCCGTCGCGCACGAGCACCTGCGGCAGCCACCCGAGCCTGGTGCGAATCTTCTCCGGGCTCAACGCGCGCCGACGTATGTTGTCGATATCGCGCCGATCGACGTGCTGTATCGCTATCGTGTTCCCAGCGAGCGTATTGATGTGGGACGCGAGTGTGTTCACACTCGTCTCGACTCCCGTGCCAATGTTGAACACGTCGCCCAGCGCCCTGGGAGATACCGCGGCCAGGATCGTCCCGGCAACCGCGTCGTCCACGTACGTGTAGTCACGCGTCTGCTCTCCGTCACCGTGCACGATTAGCGGCGACCCTGCCAGCGCGCTGTCAATAAACTTGCCGATCACGCCACAGTACGGATTTCGCGTCGTCTGCCCGGGACCATACACGTTGGAGTAGCGCACGCACACCGTAGGCACGTCGTAAGTCATGTCATACAGTACGGTGTATTCCTCGCCAAGCAGCTTGGTGGCCGCGTAATGGTTCAGGATGTTGGGAGGATCCAGCTCGTCCGCCGGCAAGTGCCTGCAGTTGCCGTAAATCGACGTGCTCGACGTGTACAGAAAACGCTGGAATCCGGCCGGACGCTGGTGCCGCAAGAATTCCAGCATCCTCAGAGTGCTGAGTGCATTGACTGAGAGATCGCTCTCCGGATCCTGACCAGCCGTGAGGATCGTGCGGCATGCGAGATGAAATACCCACGGCGTTTGCCTGAGCAGCGGACCGAACACCGCTGGATCGCGTACGTCGCCCACGACGATGTCAATATTGTCGGGAATTTCGGTCGGCACGGTCGCGTTGGAGCAATCGTCCAGCACGGTGACGTGGCAGTCGAGTTGCTCGGTTAACGTGCGCGTGAGATTCCAACCACAGAAGCCGAGGCCGCCGGTAACAAGGACCCGCTGTCCACGAATTGGGCTGTACTGATCAATGTTCACAACGGATCACCAAAGGAATTGCCAGGCGGCTCATAACGGGTTGACCCAACTGTGTCTCGAAAGCAGCGGCTCAACGCGCGCGTCGTACGTGTGGTGCGCGCGGACGAATAGCTCCCCTTCCCTACGCACGCGCTCTCGCATGGCGGGATCACCAAGATACCGTTTCGCCTGCGCGACGCACGTATTCATATCCGTGTACCACGCGCAGTGAACCCCGTCCAGCAGCATCCGCTCGACTCCAGGAGTGCCGGGGCCGAGGTAGAAGCCGCCCGCGAGAATCGTCATCCACATGCGGTCGGACGCCGCATTGGACGCCTTCATCATGACCGCCGGCAGGACCCCGAGCATAATCTTACTGCTGGAGCAGACGCGCGCGAAGTCGGTTCCTTCCACCGGCCGTCCGGCCCAATCAATGCTGTCGCGCCACCGCTCCCACTGCGTTCCCCATACCTTCACCTGCAATCGATGCGACAGCTCCGCGAGAAACTCCGCTCGACTGGGGTCGTAGCCCGTACCGGTGAAACTGATGTCGGAAGCGAACTCCGGGCTCGGCGACTGAGGGCGAATCGACTGATCGGCGGCGGCCGGTAGAAACTTCGCGCGCAGGCCGAGCGCGCGCCACTCCCGCTCGAAGCCGGTCACGAAGAATGTGTCGGCCAGTTTGCCGGCGCCGATCACGTGCGCTACGTCGGGGCGCTCAGGCACGTCGAAGTATGCGGAATCGTGATACCACAGAACGCTCGGCACACCGCGGACCACATCAGCAACCGTGTCGAGGTCCAGCGCGAGACACTTGGAAAGAATAACAAAGTCGGCCCTGAATCGACGCGCACGCGTCGACACCCACCGCTGTGTCCCGGCTCTACCAACCGCGCGCTTCACACGCCGATCGTCCACCAGTAACGTGGCATGGCCGGCGCGCTTGAGGGCGCGCTGCACCGCGGCCTCCATCCGCCACGGGTTGGAGCTGCCGACAATCAGGATGCGCACTCGAGCGACGCGGTCACGGGACAGTGGATCGACATTGGCATGCGTTACCGGCGGCGCCGCGTCGTCGCCGTCGCGGCGGCCCACTCCAACCCACCCACCATCGCCGACCCGGGAAAATCGCGCACTACCCGAGCCCAAGCGGCATCGCCCATGGTCTCGCGTCGAATGGTGTTCGACAACAGCTCCGTCAAGGTGGCCGCCGTGATGAACGCGTCGTCCCGGGGCAGGATCACCCCTGTGATCTCGGAAAGCATGTACTGCTCGGCTACCGAGCTTTCGTTACTCAACACTGGAATCCCCAACGACATGAAGTCGAGTATTGCGTATGCCGCGGTATCGTTGTCCGCAACTACCCACCCGAGCACCGAGTCGCGCATGAGCTCCGTCTGATCGGCACGCTCGCCCAGGAAAGCCACCAGGGAGAGCGAGCCCAGAGCGGCAGCCTGCATGCGCAGATCGTCATCGTACGCACTTTCACCGACGACGAGCAGCCTGAGTGTTGGATGCCGCGGTGCCAGCATTGCTACCGCGCGAATCGCGGCCGCCGCGCGACTACGCGACGACGCGTCGTGGACGCAGACAATATCCGAGTGCTCCCCGACTCCTTCGACTGCTTGCCGCGGCGGTGGCTCAGCCACGCCGAGCGGTGCTACGACGCGCCCAGCCGCGCCGCGCGGGATTGGCGCCGCGCGTACGTCGCGCTCGGTAGCAAACAGATAGCAAGTCGGCGCCAGCGACGCCGCGATGCGCCCGGTGCTGCGGATGCGAAGCCCCGTGCCAGCTGGAATGCGGCGAATGACTCGAGCGCGCGACCCAAGCCTAAATGCGACCGCGGCCACAAAGTGCTCTCGATCGGTATGCACGAAGACCACGTCAGCCCGTTGCCGCCGCGCGATGCCGCGAAGCCGCTGTGCCGCGCCGAGCCAGGTCCGATCCAGCGACAGGAGCGCGACCGACAGCGCCGACCGTGTTCCGCCGGCGGCCATCTCCGAGACAACCCGCTCAACGGTGCTGTTAGGCTCAGCCGCGAACACCACCGAGTGCCCGCGTCTCGCGAGACCACGTGCGGCTGCCGCGAAAGCGCGCGCCGTGCCGGACCATTCGTGCGCGGAGTGGACGAAGAGATAGTTCACGTATGATTCACGTATGATTCACGTATTGTTCACGAATGATTCACGAGTCGCCAAACTGCAACTGATACAGTCGCGCGTAAACGCCGCGGCGCGCGAGCAGCTCCTGGTGCGTACCACGCTCCACGATTTCCCCCTGATCCATAACCAGGATCTGCGTTGCGTGCTGAACGGTGGAAAGACGGTGCGCGATCACGAATACCGTCCGCCCCTCCAGCAGCCGGTCAACCGCTGCCTGAACCAGGCGCTCGGACTCAGTATCCAGTGCCGAGGTGGCCTCGTCCAGGATCAGGATCGGAGGATCGCTGAGAAGCGCCCGCGCGATCGCGATACGTTGCCGCTGACCGCCAGACAGACGAGTGCCGCGCTCACCCAGCAAGGTACTGTATCCGTCTGGCAACGCCGCAATAAATGCGTGCGCGTTCGCGGCCTGCGCAGCCGCCTCGATATCCGCGTCCGTATGCTTATCCGCCGAACCGTACGCGATGTTGTTCCGAACTGTATCGTGAAAGAGTACCGTGTCCTGACTCACAATCCCGATGAGCGCTCTGATTGAGGTGAGCGTGATCGCCTGCGTGGCTACACCGTCCAGGCGAATCACGCCCGCGGTCGGATCATAGAAGCGCGGGATGAGATCGACCAGCGTCGTCTTGCCAGCGCCGCTCGCACCGACGAGTGCAATCACGTCGCCGCGCGCCGCACGGAAAGAGACGTCGCACAGAACCGCGTGCTCCTCGTAAGCGAATCCGACGGTGTCGAACACTATCTCATCCTTGAACTCGCTTGCCGCGTGCGTGCCGCGATCGCGCTCGTACTCCGCTGGCGTATCCAGAATGTCGAACAGCCGCTCAGCCGAAGCCAGCGACGACTGGGCTGTCGCTGGAACCGCGGTGATCTGCTTGAGTGGCTGTAACAGCCGCAAAACGTATATGAGAAACGTGATAAGGTCCGCACCCTGGAGCGTGTGGTCCACCAGGACGAACCGCGCGCCGATCCAGAGCAGCGTTACCGCGATGAGCGTCCCAATCACCTCGGTCACCGGAGGCGCAAGATATGAAAGCTGCGTCAGCCGTACCGTGCTGCGCGCGTACGTATCGCTCGCGGCCACGAACCGGCTTTGCTCATAGTCCTCCGCTCCGAAAGACTTGACGAGCCGGATGCCCGACACCGTTTCCTGCAGCACACTCGTCATCTCGCCGTGCTGGTTGCCGCGCTTGCGATTCCCCTTGCGCAGCTTTTTCAGCATCGGCTGGAGCACCAGACTCAGTATTGGCACGATCACAAGCGCCAACAAACTCAACTGCCACGATATCTCCAGCAGGAAAGCGATCGATGCGAGGACTAGGGCACCGGCCTGGAGCGACTGCGTGACGATCTGCGTGAGCACCAGGCGCGTCTCGAACGTGTCGTTGAGAATGCGCGAGATGATCTGCCCCGATTTGGTGCGCGTGAAGTAGCCAAGCGGTAGTCGCGCCAGATGCCGGTACACGGCATTGCGCAGATCCCGCGTGACGTATTCCTGGAGGCTCGCGCCGAGCTACCCGCTGATCCAGACGAGAATGTTCTTTGCCACGACGGCAGCGATCACGATAAAGATCACGTGCCTGAGCGATGCCATCTTGTCGCCATCGACCATCAATCGGCCGACCGTCGCGTGCAGCAGATCGGATACCCAGCCCGCCTTGATGTCCAGCGGCGGCCGGTCGAACAGCGTGTTCAGGAATGGAATCAGGAGTGCGACCGAGAACACGTCCAGCAGCGCCGCGGAAATGTTGGTCACGACCGCCCCAGCCATGCGCCACGCGTGTGGCTTCAGGAACGGCAGCAGTCTCCGGTAAACTGAAAAGCCCGGCTCCTTATTGTCCATATGAGCGGAATCATGAGAACCCTGATGAGGCCTCTCATGCGTTCTCGGCAACACCTGTGTCGCCACTACCGCCGCGGGGTGAGCAGCGCCAGCGGGAGGATCACTTCCTCCGGCGTGACGCCGCCGTGTAGGAACGATCCTCTGTACCTGCTCTGGTACTCTCGCAACTTGGTGGGATACACAAAGAAGCAATCGTTGGTGGCTAGCAGCGTATTGGAGCCCATTCCGCGACGCGGCAGTCTGAGTGCATCCTCACTCGGGAACAGAAGTGCCTGGTCCTCGCGCTCCGCGCGCAAGTCTTCACCGAACTTGTAGCGCAGATTAGATGTCGCGTCGCGCTTGGCGAAAACCGTTGCCGGAGTATTGCAGTGGATGGAGCCGTGATCGGTTGTGAGCAGCACCGAGACCTTCCGCGCGGCCGCTTCCTTGAGCAGGCTCAGCAACGCCGAGCGCTCGAACCACTGACGGGTGAGACGACGTAGCGCTATCTCGTCGCGCGCGACTTCATATAGGATTTGCGATTCGCTGCGCCCATGCGTCAACAGATCCACGAAATTGAAGACGAAAGCGCTGACGCCGTCGGGAGCGATCGCGGTGCCGAGGTGTCGCGCCAACTCGTCGGAACCGGCCGCGGTGGAGATCTTCTGGTATCTCACCGGCGTGTCGCCGCGCAACTCACGCAGGTGCTCTTCCAGCAGTTCCCGTTCGTGCGCGTTGAGCGAGTCGTCATCCTCCGCGCGCCACCAGTCCGGGAAGCGCGCCGCGATCTCGCCCGGAAACAATCCGCTGAATAGCGAGTTGCGCGAGTAGGGCGTTGCCGTGGGCAGCACCGCGTAATAGTGCGTCGTCTCGACGTCGAAATACGGCGCCAGCAACGGCTCGAGCACGCGCCACTGGTCCAGCCTCAGACAGTCCACGACGACCAGCACCGCCGCTCGCTCGCGCTGCAGGATTGGAAGTAGGAATTCGCCAACGATGTCGATCGAAAGCGGCGGCCGTTCGCCATCCAGATCGGCAAGCCAGCGCGGATATGCGTCGAGGATGTAGCGGGCAAACTCACGGTGCATGTCGGCGTACAGTCCCTGCAGCGAATCGTACAGGCCCCGCTCGTCAGCCTCCGCCAGATCCACATCCCAGCGCATGAGCTCGTCGTACCGCTCGATCCAGTCACGCCAGTCCAGGTTGTGGTCGCGCTCCAGTTCGAGCGCGCGGAACCGTTCCACAAAGGAGCGGGCGAGAGCCTGAGACCGGATGCGCGGACCGTCCAGGATCCGGGTGATTACCGAGAGCACCTGCCGCGGATTGACCGGTTTGACCAGATAGTCGCGGACATTCGCGCCTATCGCCTCGCGCAGCGTCGCGTCCTCCTCGCTCTTGGTGACCATCACGACAGGAACATTTGGCGCTATCTCGCGCATCTCGCGATGGGCTTCGAGGCCGCGCTTCCCGGGCATCTGCTCGTCCAATAGCACCAGGTCAAACGGCTGGCGGCGCAACAGCTCCACCGCATCATCGGCGTTGGAGGCACAGACGACGTCGTAGCCTTTGGAACGTAGGAAGATGCGGTGCGATTCCAGGAGATCGCTCTCGTCATCTACCCACAGGACGGATTTTGCTCTCAGCGGCATAGGTCCCTAAAAGTATCCGCCCCGCACCTCGTACAAGCGTTCAATGTAGCCCGCACCTCCCTGGATGCCTAGATTCCGCACGTGAACGCCGCAATCGCCGCCGCCCTGACCGTCTCCCCACTCCCCAGCTTTCCCCCTTCCCCCGTGTGTGCGGGGGCAGCGCCGCCCTACTCCCTGGATCAGGTGGGCTTCTCTGCGCCCGCCCTGGCGGAAGCGGTCGGTATCGCCCACATCGGCGGTGATCGCGAGCTGGCGCTTGGAAGCCTCATGGTGGCGCGCCTGATGTTGTCGGCACTCCCGCCCGCAGCCCTCTCGCTGGACGAGCGTACGGAGCGTGCCGAGCGCACGCGGCTGTGGCTTTCAGGGCTCACAATGCCGCAACCAGCCCGGATGGCCCTCCTCCGTGCCATTGACGCGAGCGCCGCGCCCGGCATCGATGCCACAGCCGCGCTCCGGGAGCTGGCGCAGATGCTGACGGGTCACCTTCCGGACGCCGCGCTGCGCGAGCTCGTCACACTGGCCGAACGCCTGCGCCTATATTACGAGGAAACACCCTAGCAACACCCTAGCAACACCCTAGAAGCATCTCACAAGCAGCACAAAACGCCCAGACCGATGCGGAGCCATGGCCGGCCATAGTAAGTGGAAACAGATCAAGCACTACAAAGCCGCTACTGACGCAAAGCGCGGCGCGCATTTCACCAAACTGATCCGCGAGATCACGATGGCCGCCAAGCTCGGCGGCGGTGATCCCGCTGGAAATCCCCGTCTTCGCACCGCGATCGATACGGCCAAGGCTGCATCGATGCCGAAGGAGAACATTGAGCGTGCCGTCAAAAAGGGAACCGGCGACCTCGAGGGCGTGGAATATCAGGATATCACGTACGAGGGTTACGGACCCGGTGGTGTCGCCATCATGATCTTCGCGCTCACCGACAATCCCACGCGCACGGTGGCCGATGTGCGGCACAAACTGTCGCGCGGCGGTGGCAACTTCGGCGCGGCGAACTCAGTGGCCTTCATGTTTGACCGCAAGGGTCAGCTGCACATCGACGCAAGCGCGTACGATGAGGACAGTACACTCGAGCAGGCACTCGACGCCGGCGCCGATGACTTCGCCACTGAGGACGATCAGTACGTCGTCACCACCGAGCCCAACTCCATGCACGAGGTGCAGAGCGCGCTCGAAGCGAAAGGCATCGCCGTCGCCGAATCGGAGATCGCTTACATCCCCAAGAACACCGTGCACGTGGAGGGAGAAACCGCGGTCGCACTCCTCAAGCTGCTCGAGTCGCTGGAAGATCTGGACGACGTGCAGAAGGTAGCCGCCAACTTCGAGATGGACGCCGACGAGATGGCCGCGGCCTGAATGGCGTCTCGCCAGACGGCATCGTAGTGGTCGTACTCGGCATTGACCCCGGAACTGCCATTACCGGCTACGGGGTGGTACGCGCCGCGAACATCGGCACCGCGACGCTGGTGGAGTGCGGCATTATTCGCACTCGGGCTCGCGACCCGCTCCCCGTCAGACTGAAGGAGATATTTGACGGCGTCACCGAGTTGATCCGTACGCACCGGCCGGACACGCTCGCCGTGGAAGACGTATTCTATGCGCACAACGTTCGCACCACGATCGTGCTCGGCCACGCGCGCGGCGTCATCCTGCTCGCGGGGCAACAGGCCGGACTGACAATTGTGGAATACGCTCCCGCGGTCATCAAGAAGGCCGTCGTCGGCAACGGCGCCGCCACAAAGACCCAGGTGCAGTTCATGCTCGCGCGTCTTCTCCGACTCAAATCGGTACCGCAACCATCGGATGCCGCCGACGGCGTCGCGGCGGCACTGACTTGCGTCATGTCTGCCCCGTTCGTCGCCGCGGTCAATCGGCCGGTCCGTACCAGAAGCGCAGTATAGTGCCTGTCGCGAAGCTCCTTTCGAGCGCAACGCCAATCACGCTGTCAGTGGCTGTGTCAGTGACTGAATGATCGCGCGCATCACAGGCACGCTTGAAAGCCGGGACCTTGACAGGGTGGAAGTCGCCACGTCTGGCGGCGTCGGGTACACGCTGCAAATTCCGCTGTCGGTGTACGAGACGCTGCCCAAGCGGGGCGAGGCGGTGACACTGCACACGTCGCTCGTCGTGAAGGAAGACGGCTGGCAACTCTTCGGCTTCTCGTCAGAATTCGAGCGGCGCGTGTTCGATCTCGTGCGTACCGCCAACGGTGTCGGGCCAGCGCTCGCGCTGAGCTTGCTGTCGTCGCTCACGGCCGAACGGCTGGTTCGGGCGATTGTCGACAGGGACACTGTAACGCTGCAGAGCGTACCGCGCGTCGGCAAGAAAAAAGCTGAGCAGATGGTGCTCGACCTCGCCACCAAGATGCGCGATGTCGGACCCGCCAGCGCAAGCGGTGGGACCGGCGCGGCTCCGGCGGGAGGGGCAGCAGAGGACGCGATCCGCGCACTCGTGTCGCTTGGCTATACTCTGGCCGACGCTGAGCGCGCGGTGCGCGGAGCTCTCGACACAGCCACCGGAACGCTGTCCGCGCCGGAACTCATTCGCGCCGCGCTCGGCAAAATAGCCGCTCGTTAATTCGTCGTCGGATGACGCGCAGCCGATCGCGCGATTAAGGACGAAGGCCATCTTCAAAACTTTTAGCCATGCTCTACCCGCCTATGATGACGACCGCGCAGCGCACCACGACATTCACCGAGTCCGTCATTCGCGAAATGACCCGCATCGCAAATCGGTGCGGCGCGATCAACCTCGCGCAGGGATTTCCGGACTTCCCGATGCCGCAGCCCATGAAAGAGGCCGCGTGCGCCGCGATCCACGGCGATGTCAACCAGTACGCGATCACGTGGGGCACTCCGGCGCTCAGGCTCGCCATCGCCGAGAAGTACCGCCGCTGGTACGACATGAGCATCGATCCGGACACGGAAGTCACGGTCACGTGCGGTGCAACGGAAGCGATGGCCGCAACCTTCATGGCGCTGGTGAATCCGGGCGATGAGGTAATAGTGCTCGAGCCATTCTACGAGAACTACGGCCCGGACGCCGTGCTCGCCGGCGCCAAGCCTGTATTTGTTCCGCTCGTCGCGCCCGACTGGCACCTGGACCTGGATCGCCTGTCAGCCGCGATCACGCCGCGCACGCGCGCACTCATCCTTAACACGCCACACAATCCCACCGGCAAGGTATTTACTCGTGCGGAGGTGTCAGCGATTGCGGAGCTCGCCGATCGGCATGACTTCCTCGTTTTCACGGACGAGATCTACGAACATCTGGTGTACGGTGGGCACCATCATCCCATCGCCACGTGGCCCGGGATGCGCGAGCGCACGGTCACGATATCGGGCCTGTCCAAGACGTTCAGCTGCACCGGCTGGCGACTGGGCTACGCGGTCGCACCTCCAGAAATCACCAATGCAATTCGCAAGGTGCATGACTTTCTCACTGTCGGTGCGCCAGCTCCGCTGCAAGCGGCGGCGGCGATCGGGATGGCGTTCGACGCGGACTATTACAACCATCTCCAGATGGCGTACAAGCAGCGTCGCGGTGTCATGATGAACGCACTCACCAGCGCTGGCTTCACGTTCACCAAGCCCGACGGCGCGTATTACATCCTGGCCGATTTCCGCGCGATCGATTCCACGCGCGACGACCGTGAGTTCGCCGTCTGGCTTGCGGAGGAGATAGGTGTTGCGACCGTTCCAGGGTCCAGCTTCTACGGCGATTCGGAGCTGGGCCGCAACACCGTTCGCTTCGCATTTTGCAAGACTTTCGAGACGCTGGGGAAGGCGTCTGAAAGACTCGCCAGAATGGCGTGACGCGTACCGCGATTGATACCGCTATGCTTTCGGCCTATATTCGGTATTGTCTGACCCATGGTCTGGAGTACCGCTGAAGAAGCCCCCCAAACCCCCGAAAGCGCCCGGATTGCCTGACCGCTCCAAGCCGAACGATCCGTCCGAGTCGCCTGAGCCCAACCGTGCTTTGGGCTCCGAGCCGCAGCCAGAGCCGCGCGCGCTCGATGCTACGCCGCCCCCTTCCAGCTCGCGGCCGGAGATTACCACGCCTGATGCGCTCAACGACGAGTCCGTCGTGGAGCTGTCACTTCGGCCGCAACGTCTGGCTGAGTTCATCGGCCAACCCAAGGTC
>JBPCNJ010000001.1:0-2851 GCA_051001375.1 Gemmatimonadaceae bacterium | reverse complement strand
CTGCCGCGGCTGCGTTCGTCAGTGCGCTTGCCTCGGCCGAGTTGCTCGCGCTCGAGCGTGGCGAGCCCATAACCATCACGACGGCAACTCAGGCCCATCCGCTATCTTTAGAAGACGTTGCGATCGTGCGCCGCGCGACCGGTGCGCTCGTCGTGAAATACGACGCCGGCTACGTCGCGGCAATCGACCCTGCGATCACCCCGGAGTTGCGGCGCGAGGGAATCGCGCGCGAGTTGGTCAATCGCGTTCAGCGCTTGCGTAAGGACCTCGGCTTCGCGGTGAGCGATCGCGTTGCGCTTGACGTGAGCGGCGCGCCGGAACTGTTGGAAGCGGTGGATGACCACCGAGACTGGATAGCGGCAGAGGTCCTCGCAACGGAGTTCCACACGCTGCCGCTCCTCGACGGCTTCAGCGCGACCTATCATCTCGACCTCGACGGCATCGCCGCCGACGTTACTCTCACAAGGATTGAATGACCATGACGACCAGCGCCGCGCGGGCGAAGAAGCCAAAGGCCATGACACGCGAACAGTTCCTGAAGCATTTCGAGGCACGCCTGACGGAGGAGCGGGGCCGCGTGGTCAAGGAGTTGGGTAACTACAACGATGCGTTCAACGTCTCCGCGCAGGATTCCGGTGGCGAGGTGAGCGCGTACTCCTTCCATATGGCTGACCAGGGCACCGACGCGATGGAGCGGGAAAAGGCATTTCTCTTCGCGAGTCAGGAAGGGCGTTTCCTCTGGCATATCGATCAGGCATTGAGGCGCCTGTACCGCGATCCAGAAAACTTCGGCAAGTGCCATAGCTGTTCGACCCCTCTCGCCTTCGAGCGTCTGGACGCGCTGCCGCATGCGCGGTACTGCATCGAATGCAAGCAGCGCGAAGAAGATGGAAAGCGTCAGGGCTGAGACCGCGCCGCCGTCCGCGGCAAATCCGTGGCTCTTCTGGGCCGTCATAGTCGTTGTCGTGACTGTCGACGTACTCACGAAATGGGCCGCCGTGTACGGTTTGGTCCCCGAGTACACGCCGCATGAGATAGTCGGCGAATTTGTCCGCTTTACGCTCGCCTACAATCCAGGCGCCGCGTTCGGTCTGAGCGTGGGTTCGGCATCGCGCTGGATTTTTACCGTACTCACCCTCGTAGCGCTTGGCGTGCTATGGTCGCTATACAGGACCACACGCGAGGGCGATTACCTGCGCACCCTCGCTCTGGCGCTCGTTTCGGCTGGCGCAATCGGGAATCTCATCGATCGCGTGCGCTGGTCCCGGGGAGTCGTTGACTTCATCGACGTCGGCGTCGGTCAACACCGCTTCTGGACCTTCAATGTCGCCGACTCCGCGGTAACGGTGGGGGCGATTCTGCTTGGCTGGGTTCTGTTGCAGCAGGACCGGGAAGCTGCGAGGGTATCGGCGACTGGAGAGGTCTGAGCGATTCTCCGCCGGGGATGTTGCCGGCGACCGGCTCGATCTCATAGTAGCCGCGCGGCTGGGCAGTTCCCGAACCAGGGCCGCGACCCTTGTGGCTACTGGGCACGTTTCCGTGAACGGCGCGCAGGAAAAGGCGTCGTACCGCCCCGTTGCCGCTGACGTCATCGAGGTGACTGTGCCAGAGCCCGAACGCCGCGAAGTGATCGGGGAGTCGATACCCGTGACCGTCGTGCATGAGGACGATGATCTTCTCGTGGTGGATAAGCCCGCGGGGATGGTGGTCCATCCGGCGCCCGGCAACTGGACGGGGACACTCGTCAACGCTCTGGTGGGCCGCGGTGGTGACCTGGCGGAGGGAGGCGGCTCGGACAGAGCCGGCATCGTCCACAGGCTCGATAAGGAGACATCCGGTCTCCTCATCGTCGCCAAGAACGAGGTCGCTCACCGGCGCTTGAGCGCCGCGATTGCCGCGCGCCGGGTCACGCGTGAGTATGCGGCCATGGCTTGGGGCCACCTCGATGCCGACACGCTGACCGTGGATCAGCCCATCGCGCGACATCCGCGAGACCGAAAGCGTATGGCGATCGTCAATACGGGCAAGGCATCGCGGACAGATTTTCTTCGGCTTGCGCGATTTGGCAGTGGCGATCTGTTGCGCGCGCACCTGCACTCTGGGCGAACGCATCAGATCCGCGTCCATCTCGCGTCTGTCGGTCATCCGGTGATTGGCGATGACGTGTACGGCGGCGGCGGCGGCCGCAGGCTCGCGGGCTTGCCGCCGAAACGGCACTTCCTGCATGCTGCGTGGCTCCGTTTTCATCACCCGATTACCGGGAACATGCTGGACTTTCGTTCGCCGCTGCCAGAAGATCTCCGGAACTCGCTCGCCGCGATCGGTGAGTCGAGTGTGCTGCTCCATGACCCTGATCCGTTAACCACGTTTGGCTTCTTTGCTCGCCACAACTGACACGCCCGTAATTGTTCCGCCGTTCGCTCCGCCCTTGGTTGTAAGCGATCCCGAACTGTACGACTGCGAACCGGAGCTGGAGCGAGTCAAGTCGCTGGTTTTCCGCGCTGGCGGGCGCGTGTACGCGTGCGACGTGACGGCAGTGCGCGAGGTGGCGCCATTACCTCGGGTGACCCGCGTACCTGGTGCTCCGCCCGACGTGATCGGGCTGATAAACTTGCGCGGCGTGATCGTCACTGTGATCGACGCGGGCGCCCTGTTGCATAGGCGTCCTATCCAGCGAGCCGGCGCGATGGTCCTGGTTGTCGACCACGGACCCCGAGGTGTCGGCCTCGCTGTCGAGTGTGTCACAGACGTGCGTGCCGTGCGCGCGGACGAACAATACCTGATGCTGGACGTGCGTGATGCTGTTGCGCGCCTGATTTCCCCAATGGAGGAGCAATGAGCCACACTGTCT